>NZ_LZMM01000024.1:0-125150 GCF_001665945.1 Kocuria sp. ICS0012
CCGCCCCCACCCCCCCCCGGGGGTTGGTGGGGGCGGGGGCCCCCGCGGGGGGGGGCCGGTTGGGGGGGGGGCCGGGGGGGGGGGGCGCCCCGCCCGCCCCCCCCCCCGCCGCCAACCTCACTTCTCGGCCTTGCGCCCCCCGTGCCGGACCACCAGTGCCAGCAAGAACGCGGCAAGGCAGAACACCGCGAGCAGGGTGAGCCCCACGAAGTAGGAGTTGCTCTCGGGGTCGTAGGTGGCACCCATGACCAGGGGCGGGAAGTAGCCGCCCAGACCGCCGGCCGCGGCGATGATCCCCCCCACGGTGCCCACGTTCTTGGCGGGGGTCGCCCGACCCACCCAGCCGAACACACCGCCGGTGCCGAGGCCCAGGAACAGGGCCATGAGCAGGAACAGCGGACCGTAGACGTGTTCACCGCTGGGCTGGAGGGCCACGAGCATCGCGAGCACGATCGTGCCGCCGAACGACAGCAGGGTGATGATCTTGGGACCGAAGCGGTCCGCGAGGGTACCGCCCACGGGGCGTGCGATCACGGCGGCGAGCGCAAAGCCCGCGGTGCGCGTGCCGGCCGCGGTGGGATCGTACGAGTAAACGTTGGCCAGGTACGTGGGCAGGTAGTTGGAGAAGGCCACGAACGCACCGAAGACCACCGCGTAGAGGAAGCACAGCTGCCACGTGACCTTGAGCTTGAACGCGGCCTTGAGCTTGGGCATGGCCGGTTCCGCCACGACCCCGGCGCGGGCGGGCGAGTCGCGCAGCAGCAACCAGCACAGCAGGGCGCTCACGGCCACGATGACGGCCACGATCACGTGGGTCATGAAGTACCCGGTCGCGGCGACCAGGCGCGGGGTGAAGAACGCGGAGACCGCGGTACCCACCATGCCCGCACCGAACACGCCCGTGGCGAAGCCCTTGCGGTGGGACTCGTACCACGCGGAACAGAACGGGATACCGATCGCGAACACGGTGCCCGCGATCCCCAGGAAGAACGCCACGACCACCAGCAGCGGGAAGGTGTTGAGCTGACCCACCACACCCGTGAGCAGCACGAGCGGTGCGGTGATCCCCAGGATCACGGTGAACATGAGCCGCCCGCCAAACTTGTCGGTGAGCGCACCCACGGGAACCCGGGCGATCGAGCCCACGAAGATCGGCATGGCCACGAGGATCGCGGTCTGCCCGGGACTCAGGTGCATGTCGTTCGCGTAGCGCTTGGACAGGGGCCCCACGATGGTCCACGCCCAGAAACCCACGGTGGACGCCAACGTGGCCAGGATGAGGTTCCTGAACTGGCCCTGTTTCAGGTTCGGTGCGGCCTCAGCGGCGGGGACGGCGGACATGACTCTCCTCAGGGGTGGGGCGGGAAGGGGCCGAGTTATTTGACGCGCGTGGAACCGGAGCGTTCGCGCGGGGGCCGCGTGCGGCGTCGTGAACTGGCGCGGTCCTGGGTACCGATGGGCTCCCAACCACGGCGGTAGTTCACGGAACCGGCACGCGGGGCATTACCCCGCGAGCGATAGACGATGTACGGGCGGAAGAGGTAATGCAGCGGCGCCGTGAAGGCGTGGACCAGGCGGGTGAACGGCCACACCGCGAACAGGGCCATGCCCCACAGCACGTGCACGTGGAAGCTCGTGGAGGCGGCGGCCATGGCCCCCACGTCCGGTTGCAGGATCCACAGGGACCGGAACCACGGCGACACCGTTTCGCGGTAGTCCACGGTGGCCGGGTCGAACACGGACAGCACCGTGGTGGCCAGACCGGCCAGGATCGCGCCGAGCAGCATCACGTACATGAACTTGTCGTTGGCCGTGGTGGCCATGAACACGGGCCCGGTCCGGCGGCGGCGCACGATGAGCATCACGATGCCCACGAGCGTTCCCACACCGGCGACCGAACCGATGGACAGCGCCAGGAAGTGGTAGGCGTGCTGGGACAGACCCGCCGCCTCCGTCCACGACTTGGGGATCACGAGCCCCATGATGTGCCCCACGAGCACGGCCAGGATGCCGAAGTGGAACAGCGGCGAGGCGATGCGCAGCAACCGGGACTCGTAGAGCTGGGACGAGCGCGTGGTCCACCCGAACTGGTCGTACTTGTACCGCCAGATCAGCCCTCCCACGAGGGTCAGCATGACCACGTACGGCAGGATCCCCCACAAGAGGGTGTCGATCACGTTCACTGGTTTCCTCCGGTCATGGGCAGCAGGCGGGGGTCGTAGGCGTCCAGGCCCACGGCCTCGGTGGGCGGTCCGTAACCGGCCATCCGGGCCACGGCTGACTCGTCCTCGGGCGACGGCCCGGGAAGCGTGGAGCACACGAGTTCCACGGCGCACGCCTGGGGCAGGTTGTCCCGGATCAACGCCAGACGCAACAGCTCCAGGGACGGGCGGTAGCGCTGCAACAGCTCGAAACCGTCCTCGCCGGAGACCCGCGCGGCGAATTCGAGCACCACGGGCAAGTGGTCCGGCAGTTCCTCGTCCCCGAACTCGCACCCGTGCGCGCGGTAGACCTGTTTGAACGCGGACAGGGCCTCACCGCGACGGCGCGTGTCACCGTCCGTCCAATAGGTCAGGTGCAGGCTGTGGCGCCGAGACAGGTCGAACTCCTGGACGTAGTCGCCCTGGATCTCCCGCAAGTCCGATTCCCGCAGCCACCGGATCAGGGGTGCCACCTGTTCGGGGTCCACGCCCACCTCGGTCAGCGCCCGTTCCACGAGGGGCAGCTGCTCGATCACCTCGGGGCGCGGGTAGCTCAGCAGCAGGGCCGCCGATTGGCGGATCACCGCGGAACGCTGCGGGTTGCGGTCCCGGTACCCGGGCACCTCCACGGTCCCCTTCCCGGCCCTACCCAGAAGGCTCGACAGCAGCCCCATCACCGGCCCCCGCTCGCCCCGGCGGTGCCCTGGTCCGGTCGCGAACCCGGGTTGTCGGAGGTCGCCGCGAGCGACGCCCCATCTCGCTCCGGTTGCGCCGGGAACAGTCCCGCGGGGGTCCCGTTGCCGTCCCAGTTGAGCAGGTTCACGCGACCGGCCAACTGGTCGTTGCCCGTGGGGTCCTCGCCCGTCTGCCGTGCCCGCAAGGCTGCGAAGTTCTCGACGGCGACCGGCATGGGTCGGCCGGAGGCCTCACCGAACACGCCGGTCTGGCCCATGCCTGGGCCGCCGTCCACGTCCAGGGAACACCCGATCTCCTCGAGGTTGTGGGCGTCCTCCACGTGGGCGGCGGGGATCACGTAGCGCTCGTCGTACTTGGCGATCGCCATGAGCCGGTACATCTGGCGGATCTCGGAACCCGTCATCCCCACGGCCTGGGCGATCGACTCGTCCGGTTCGTCCCCGAGCGTGACGTTGCGCATGTAGGCGCGCATCGCGGCGAGCTTGCGCAGCACGTGGGTGACCAGCTCGGTGTCCCCCGCGGTGAACAGTTCCGCGAGGTACTCCACCGGGATCCGCAGGGACTCGATGGCGCCGAACAGGTTGTCCGGGTCCTCGCCGTCGTGGCCCTGTTCCTTGAGCAGGTCCACGATGGGCGACAGCGGCGGGACGTACCAGACCATGGGCATGGTGCGGTACTCGGGGTGCAGCGGCAGGGCCACGCGAAGGGTCTTGGCGAGTGCGTACACAGGCGACTTGCGGGCCGCCTCGAGCCAGTCCTCGGGAATCCCGTCCCGGCGAGCGGCGTCGATCACCTCGGGGTCGCTGGGGTCCAGCATGAGGTCCAATTGGGCCTCGTAGAGGTCCTGCTCGTTGGGCGTCGCGGCCGCCTGGGTGACCTTGTCGGCGTCGTACAGGAAGATGCCGATGTAGCGCATGCGCCCTACGCACGTCTCCGCGCACACCGTGGGGATGCCTACCTCGATGCGGGGGTAGCAGAACGTGCACTTCTCGGCCTTGCCGGACTTGTGGTTGTAGTAGATCTTCTTGTACGGGCACCCGGTCACGCACTGGCGCCACCCGCGGCACCGGTCCTGGTCCACGAGCACGATCCCGTCCTCGGACCGTTTGTAGATGGCGCCGGACGGGCACGAGGCCATGCAGGACGGGTTGAGGCAGTGCTCGCACAACCGCGGCAGGTAGAACATGAACGTCTGTTCGAACTCGAACTTGATCCGGTCGTTCGCCTCGTCCCGCAGCTTCTGCACCACGGGGTCCAGGTGACCCATCTCGGTGGCGCCACCGAGATCGTCGTCCCAGTTGGCGGACCACTCGATCTTGGTGTCCTCACCCGTGATGAGGGACTTGGGCCGGGCCACGGGGAAGTCGTCACTCGCGGGGGCGTTGACCAGGTTCTCGTAGTCGTAGGTCCACGGCTCGTAGTAGTCCGCGAGTTCCGGCTGCACCGGGGACGCGAACAACTGCGCGAGCTTCTTGAGCCGGCCACCGGACTTGAGCTTGAGATTGCCGCGCCGGTTCAGTTCCCAGCCGCCCTTCCACCGCTCCTGGTCCTCGTAGCGGCGCGGGTAGCCCTGACCGGGGCGGGTCTCCACGTTGTTGAACCACACGTACTCGGTGCCCGCCCGGTTGGTCCACGCCTGCTTGCACGTGACCGAACAGGTGTGACAACCGATGCACTTGTCCAGGGTCATCACCATGGCAACTTGGGACATCACACGCATCAGTACTCGACCTCCTGGGAACGCTTGCGGACCACGGACACGATGTCCCGTTGGTTTCCGGTGGGCCCCATGTAGTTGAAGGCCCAGGACAGGTGGGCGTAGCCACCGATCATGTGGGTGGGTTTGACCAGGATGCGCGTGACGGAGTTGTGGATCCCGCCACGCTTGCCCGTGGTCTCGGACTTGGGGACGTCGATCGTGCGCTCCTGTGCGTGGTGGACGTACACCACGCCCTCCGGCATGCGGTGGGAGACCACCGCACGGCCCACGAACACGCCGTTGGTGTTGACGCACTCGACCCAGTCGTTGTCCTTGACCTCGATCGCGCGGGCGTCCTGTGGGGCCATCCACACAGTGGTGCCACCGCGGGAGAGGGACAACATGAACAGGTTGTCCTGGTACTCGGAGTGGATGGACCACTTGTTGTGCGGGGTCAGGTAGCGCACCGCGATCGACAGTTCGCCCTTCTCCCCGAGCTGTGGTTCGCCGAAGAGCCGGTGCATGTCCAGCGGAGGCCGGTAGATGGGCAGCATCTCCCCCATGTCCTTGAGCCAGTCGTGGTCCAGGAAGAAGTGCATGCGCCCGGTCAGGGTGTGGAACGGCTTGAGGCGTTCGATGTTCACCGTGAACGGCGCGTACCTGCGGCCACCGGTCTCGGAACCGGACCACTCGGGGGACGTGATCACGGGCACGGGGGCCTGCTGGGTCTCCGTGAAGGTGATCACCTTCTCCTCCGAGCCCCGGGAGAGGTCCGCGAGCGGTTTGCCCACGCGCTTCTCGAGGGTCTCGAAGCCCTGGGTCGCGAGCGCACCGTTGGTGGTCCCGGACAGGCTCAGGATGGCCTCTGCCATCCGGGCGTCCGAGTCCAACGCGGGGCGGCCTTCGGCCGGGCCGGAGTCGAACACGCCGTGCTGACGGCCCAGCCGGTCCACGACCCCGGTGACGTCGAACGTGACGTTCTTGGTGGTCAGCCCGAGCTTGTCCGCGAGCGGGCCGAGCGCCACGAACTTGTCCCCGATGGCCGTGTAGTCACGCTCCACAATCTTCAGTTGGGGCAAGTTCTTGCCCGGCACGGCGGGAACATCCGTGCCCTTCCACTCGGGCACGCGTCCGCCGGGTTGGGCGATCTCCCCCGGGGTGTCGTGCTGCAGCGCGGTGGCCACCACGTCCTTGCGGGTGTCCAGGTGCCCGGCCGAGAGCCTGCCGACCTCGTCCGCGAGCAACTGGAACAGCTTCCAGTCCGTCTTGGCCTCCCACGGCGGGTTGATCGCCGGGGTGAACGCGTGCACGTAGGGGTGCATGTCCGTGGAGGAGAGGTCGAACTTCTCGTACCACGTGGCCGCGGGGAACACGACGTCGCTCAGCAGCGTGGAGGACGTCATGCGGAAGTCCGCGGAAACCAACAGGTCGAGCTTCCCCTCGGGTGCTTCGTCACGCCAGCGCACGTCGTGCGGCGTGGACTCCGCGTGGTCCTGCCCCTGCACGCTATTGCTGGTCCCGAGCAGGTGCTTGAGGAAGTACTCCTCGCCCTTCGCAGAGGAACCGAACAGGTTGGAGCGCCACAGCACGAGGGTGCGCGGCCAGTTCTCGGGGGCGTCCGGGTCCTCGACCGCGAAGTTCAGCTCGCCGTTCTTGAGCTTGGCCGCGATCCATTCGGGTTCCGACGCCGCTTCGCCGCGTTCCACACCCGCGATCGCCGCGTCCGCGACGTCCAGCGAGTTCTCGTGGAACTGCGGGTAGAACGGCATCCACCCGAGCCGCGTGGACTGGGCCACGACGTCCGCGGTGTGCATGCCTCTCAGGTGACCCTCCGCGAGCGGCGACTGCAAGGAGTCGGAGGAGTACCCGTCCGAGCGCCACTGGTCCGTGTGCATGTACCAGAACGCGGTGCCGATCATGAACCGCGGGGGACGCATCCAGTCGTTCGCGGACGCCATGGCCGCCCACCCGGTGATGGGGCGGGCCTTCTCCTGACCCACGTAGTGGGCCCACCCGCCGCCGTTGCGTCCCTGGCACCCGCACAGCATGAGCATGGCCAGGATGGCCCGGTACGTGGTGTCACCGTGGTACCACTGGCAGATGCCCGCGCCCAGGATGATCATGGAGCGTCCGCGGGACTTCTCCGCGTTCGCAGCGAACTCGCGTGCCGTGCGGATCACGGCCTCCGCGGGGACGGACGTGACCTCCTCCTGCCACGCGGGGGTGTAGGGGGTCCGGGCGTCGTCGTAGCCGGCGGACCACTCACCCGGTAGGCCCTCGCGACCCACGCCGTACTGCGCGAGCATGATGTCGAAGACCGTGGTCACCGTGCGCCCGGCCACCGTGGTGGTGGGTACGCCGCGGCGGATCGTGGAACCGGCCCCCGTGGGGTCGGTGAACGCGGGCAGATCGAGGTGGGTGACACCGCCGTCGTACCCGGCCGAATCCGCGATCGACAGTGCGGGCAGGGTGTCCCCCAGGTCCAGGTTCCACTTGCCCTCGTCCTGGTCGTTGTAGCGGAAGCCCATGGAGCCCTGCGGGATCACGGCCTTGTGCGTGTGCCGATCCAGCAGGACGGTCTTGAACGCGGGATCGGCCTGCCCCGCGGCGGCGGGATCACCCGCTGCCGCGAGATCCTCCGCGGTGACGAACTTGTCCGGGACCACCGTGCCGTCCGCGCGCTCGTCGAGCGAGATGAGGAACGGGAGGTCCGTGTACTGCAGCACGTACTCCTCGAAGAACCGCACGCGACGGTCCACGAAGTTCTCCTTGAGGATCACGTGACCCATGCCCATGGCGAGCGCGGCGTCCGTGCCGGCCTGTGCGGGCAACCACTCGTCCGCGAACTTGGTGTTGTCCGCGTAGTCCGGGCTCACCGAGACCACCTTGGTCCCGCGGTAGCGCACTTCCGCGAGCCAGTGCGCGTCCGGGGTGCGGGTCACGGGGATGTTGGAACCCCACATCATGAGGTAGGTGGCATCCCACCAGTCCCCGGACTCGGGGACGTCCGTCTGGTCGCCGAAGACCTGTGGCGAGGCCACGGGCAGATCGGCGTACCAGTCGTAGAAGCTGTTCATGACCCCACCGATGAGGTTGATGAACCGCGCACCCGCCGCGTGGGACACCATGGACATCGCGGGGATCGGCGAGAACCCCGTGCACCGGTCCGGGCCGTAGGTCTTGATGGTGTGCACGTGCGCGGCCGCGGTCATCTCCACGGCCTCCTGCCAGCTCGCGCGTACCAACCCGCCCTTGCCGCGGGCCTGTTGGAACTCACGACGCTTGACGGGGTCGTTGACGATCGACTCCCATGCGAGCACCGGATCGTGGTGGAGCTGCTTGGCCTCGCGGTACATCTGCAACAGCACGCCCCGGATGTACGGGTAGCGCACGCGGGTGGGCGAGTAGGTGTACCACGAGAACGCCGCACCGCGCGGGCACCCGCGGGGCTCGTACTCGGGGCGGTCCGGACCCACGGAGGGGTAGTCCGTCTCCTGCGCCTCCCACGTGATGATGCCGTCCTTGACGTACACCTTCCACGAGCACGACCCCGTGCAGTTCACACCGTGGGTGGAGCGCACCACCTTGTCGTGGCTCCAGCGGTTGCGGTAGAAGGCGTCACCCGCGCGACCACCCTCACGGAAGACGGCGCGGCCGTCCGGCGTCTCCTCCCAGCGGGAGAAGAAACGTCCCATTTTCAACAGCGCATCTGATGCCGGTCCGTCGATCCCGGCGGGGGTCTCGGTGGTTGCCATACCGGCATGCTAGGTCGATTTGGTATCGAAAATGCGTATTTTGTTCGGCGTGGCTCGAACATTGCGGTGAACCCGTGTGACGTGCGGGAATACGGCATATTTAGCTGGACTAATAAGCCTGGGTGCTGCCGCTGGTTCCCGAGGTTTTCAGGAGCGGTCTCGCGGTTCGCCGTCCCGGTCCCGACGGCGGCCGCACAGACGCCCCCCCAAGGCTGCCGGGCGATTCCCGACGGCGTCCGCGCACCGGTTCCCGGGGGCTCGCGAGGCAACCATGCGACGTCGTTCCCGGATGTCCGTGCGAACGGCTCCAGGCGCTCGCGGGGCGACCGAGCGACGTCGTCCCCTCCCGGCCGACGGTGCCCGACCCGGTCGCGGAGGGCCGGGGCCCGCGCCCGTAGACTGGTGCCCCATGAAGTCGTTCGTCGCTCCCGTGCTGCTCGTGATCACCGCGCTCGTCCAGGCCATGGGCATCTACCCCTACGTCCAGGACGGCATCACGCTCACGGGGCAGCTGCTGTTCCCCATCCTCTTCGCGCTCGCCGCCATGTACCTGGCCCGCAAGGGTCGCCCCGGCGCGTTCGGCACGGCGCACATGGTCATCCTGGTGCTGTCCGTGGTCCTGGTGGCGCTGTCCCTCGTGGGCATGAGCCAGCAGCTCCCGTACTTCTACCCCACCATGATCCTGTACTACATCGCGTTCGTGCTCGTGGCCGTGGAATGCGCGCTGCGCATCGCCGGGTTGCCCAAGAAGTCGCGTGCCGTGGGTGCGGAGTCCGACGACGCCGCCCCCACCCACTGAGCCGTGCCCTCCTCCCCGAACGCGTCCTTGCAGTTGCCCTTCGACACCGTGGTCGTGGCAGGGGGCCGCTCCTCCCGGCTGGGAGGCGCCCCCAAAGCCCAGTTGTCCTTCAAGGGCTCCACGCTGGTGGCCCACACGGTCGCGGCGGTGAGCCTGTTCGGTGCCGTGGTGGTCGTGGGGCCCGAGGATCCGCGGCTGCCGCCGGACGTATTACGCGCCCGGGAGGATCCGCCCTTCTCGGGACCGGCGGCGGCGGTGGCCGCGGGCGTCGTCGTCCTGGACGGCATGAGCGGACGTCACGAGTGGACGGCGGTGCTCGCATGCGACATGCCGCATGTCGACCGCGCACTGCCCGCGCTCG
The DNA here is from genome assembly GCF_001665945.1 of Kocuria sp. ICS0012. NCBI lineage: Bacteria > Bacillati > Actinomycetota > Actinomycetes > Micrococcales > Micrococcaceae > Kocuria > Kocuria sp. ICS0012. The sequence goes on from NZ_LZMM01000024.1 coordinate 9,512, forward strand.
TGCGGGCTGCGCAGGACGTCCCCCCGGAGGTCGACGGCGTGATGGCGTTGTCCGACGAGGGCCGGGCCGAGAACCTCGCCGTGCTGATCCGTTCCGCGGCGCTGAGCGCGGTGCTGCGCGAGGTGCCCACGGTGGACGTGTCCGTGCGCTCGGTGTGGCGTCATCTGACGTTGGACACCGTCCCCGTCCCCCACGCCAGCACGAGCGACGTGGATACATGGGAAGATGTGCGTAGATTCGACCTGCACTGAATCGCCACGTCGAGGAGACATCATGCCCGGACTTCCGCACCAGCACGATCCCGCCGCTCACGAGGACGACGACCAGCGCGAGAACCGTTCGGCGGCGTCGGAACCGACCGTGCGCTGGGCCTCGTGGGACGAGGCCCGACGGATCGCCTACGGCACCCCGCACTCCCTCCCCAACATCCTGTTGCCGCTGGCGAAATGCCTCGACGAGATCCTCGCCGAGTCCGTGACCGCCGAGATGCCCGTGCCCCACTACCCCTCCGCCGCGGCGGACGGCTGGGCCGTGGCCGGGGAGGGCCCGTGGCGGATCCGCATGCCGCGCCCCGCGGAGACCGACGAGCGCCTGCTGCTGACCCTGCCCCCGGACCAGCGCATCCTCCCGGTGGTGGAGCTCAAGCCGGGTGAGGCCACCCACGTCAATGCCGGGGACGCCGTCCCGTTCGGGACCCGCGCGGTTCTCGAGGCCCACCGGGGCCACGTGGTCCCCGCCGACCCCGCGGCTCGCGACATGCCGACCGGTGAGCACGGCCGCGGACCCGAGGAGGGCGACACCCTCGAGGACGCCACACCCGCAGCGACCCTCGTGAAGAACCAGGACGTCCGGGCCGTGGGCGAGGAGATCGAGCAGGGGGACCTCCTGCTGCGCGCCGGTCGCAAGCTCAACCCCGCCCACCTCGGTCTCGCCGCGAGCGCGGGCCACGACATGCTCCCCGTACGACGCCGCCCGCGCGTGACCGTGCTGCTGGGTTTCGCCAACGTGGTCGAGGACGGCATTCCCGGCCCCGGTGAGGTGCGCGACGTCCTCGGACTGCAGCTGCCCGCCGCGCTGCGCGAACTGGGCGCGAACGTGGATCAGGTCCGGCGCGTGGCCGACGGCGCGGACGGGATGATCTCCGCATTCACGGAAGCCCCCATGGGTGCGAGCTCGCTGCTCGACGCCCGTGCGGAGATCGTGGTCTCCACCGGCGGCACGGGTCACGGGGAGGACGATCACGTCCGTAAGGCCCTCGAGGATCTCGGGGCCCACCTCATCATCGATGGCGTGGCGCAAGAACCCGCCCACGGGGTGATCGTGGCCCAGCTGCCTGACGACGGTCCCGTGGTGCTCGCGCTTCCCGGTTCACCGCTGTCCGCGATGACCGGTCTGCTGAGTGTGGGGCACGCCCTGATCGCCGGGGCCAAAGGTGAGGCCATGCCGTTCACGCGCCGTGTCACCGCGGGTCAGGACCTTGAGGCCACAGGCCGCACCCGCGTGATTCCCGCCTACCTTCAGGACGGCCATGTGTTGCCGGAACCCACCGTGGGTCCCACGATGCTCTCGGGTCTCGCCCACGCGGATGTGCTCCTGGTGGTTCCGGAGGACGGCATGAGCGCGGGCCAAGACGTGGAGGTCATCCCCCTCCCCTGGCGGGGCTGAGGCGGGGGCGCCACGGGATGGACCTACGGGGTGCGTCCGGCCGCCAGGAACTTTTGGGTGCCCTGAGCCCCCCCCCGCGCAATTTTCAGGCGCCGTGAGGCCATGGAGCCCAGCCGATGGTGGCTCCAGAGTGACTTGGAATTCGCGGCTGGCCCCGGAATGACTGATATGTCCAGGACAGCTTTGGAACGCCTGGGAGTTACTCAGCGGCCCGGGCATGGCTGAGAGTTACCGCGTGGCCCGGGGTGACTCATAAATTCGCCCGCGGGCGGGCACCGGGGTGGACCTCAGTTCGCGGTGACGAAATAGACGATCGTCCCGATGATGAACGTCAGCGAGGCCAGCAGGGCGCACGACAGTTCCACCAGGATGCCCACGCCCATGGCCTTCGCGGCCACCCAGGATGTGCTCAGTGCGGTGTTGAAGTCTTTGTTGCGCACGGTCTCGGACAGCAGGAGCCCCACCACGAAACCGATGAACAGGCCCACCACGGGGATCACGAACATCCCGATCACCGCGCCCACCACACCGAAAAGCAGCGTGCGGTTCGGGATGGCCCGGCGTTTGAGCTTGCTGCCGGTGAGCACGAGACTCGCGGACATCCCCGCGAGGAGGAGCGTGCCGCCCAGCGCGAGCACGACCCACCCCTCAGGGGCACGCACCACGAACGTCCAGATGATCAACCCGATCAACGCGGTGATGGAGCCCGGGAGCACCGGGACCACGATCCCCACGCAGCCGATGACGATGAGGGCGGCTGTCGCGATGGTGGCGATAATGTCTGCGGTCACGCCCTCATCGTACGGGCAGGGCCGCTGACGAACGGCCCGCCGCGGCGGAACGCGGCGCGCGCCGGGGCCGTCATCGACTGCGCAACCCATGCACAACACCCGGTGGCACCGGTGGTTCCGCAGACCCATGGCCCGTGAACCGCGATCCGAACAGCGGTCCCCGTGGCGCTCCGGGCGGCGGTCCGGGCGGCGGTCCGGGCGGAACCGGCAGCCGCCTATTATGGTATTTCGTACACCAATTATGGAACGGATTCAGCGTGCCCCCCATCAGTGCCCCGCAGCGGCCCAGCACCTCCACCGCCCGCAGGGGCCGCTCATGGCACCGCACCGCGGGCAAGCCCGTGCGCTGGTGGCTCGTGGCCCTCGTGATCGTGATCGCAGCGCACCGGTGGATCCCGGACACCCGATGGCTCATGGTGCACATGGTCACGCTCGGGCTGATCACCACGTCCATCATGGTGTGGTCCCAGCACTTCACCGAGGCACTGCTGCACCACAAGCTCCCGGACTCCGGCCGTCCGCGGCAGATCGTGCGGATCTACGGGGTCACGGTGGGCACCGCCCTGTTGATCGTGGGGATGCTCGCGGGGTGGTGGTGGCTCACTGTGGCCGCGGCCACCGTGATCGGCGTGATGCTCACCTGGCACGGCCTGGCCCTGCTGGCACAATCGCGCACCGCACTGCCCGCGAGATTCGGACTCACCGTGCGCTGGTACGCCACGGCCGCGTTCTTCTTACCCGTGGGGGCGGTGTTCGGCACGATCCTGGCCCGCGACCTCTCCGCGACGTGGCACTCCCGGCTCCTGCTGGCCCACCAGGCCGTCAATGTCCTGGGTTTCGTGGGCCTCACCGTGTGCGCGACCCTGCTGACGCTGTGGCCCACGATCCTGCGCACCCGGATGCGCGACGACGCGGTGCGGTTGTCACGCATCGCTCTGCCCCTCATGGCCGCGGGCAGTCTCCTCGCTGCCGTGTTCGCGGTGCTCGGAACGGCCTCACTCACGGCCGCCGCGTTGCTGCTCTACGCCGCCGGCGCGGCCACGGTGGGGTGGCTCATGCTGCGCACCGGGATGCAGCGCCGCCCCGAGGGTTACATGGGATGGTCCGTGGCCTCGGGCATCGCCTGGCTCGTGATGACCACGGTGCTGGCCGCGTGGCTCGTGCTGACCCGCGGGGTGGAGACCTCCGTGGCGCAGTCCCTCACGATCCCGTTCGTGGCGGGATTCCTGGTGCAGACTCTCTTCGGCGCCATGAGCTACATCCTGCCCTCGACCATGGGCGGCGGCCCCGCAACCGTGCGCGCATCTCTTGCCGCCATGAACCGCGCCGGGGTCTACCGCGTCACGGTCGCCAACCTGTGCATCACGTTGTTCGCCCTGCCCGCCGGGGTCCTGCCCTCGTGGGTCCGCGCGCTCGTGTCGATCGTGGGGGCCGTGGTCCTCGCGGCCTTCATCCCGCTCATGATCTCCTCGGCCAAGGTGGCCATCGCCGCACGACGCCGCGCCGTCGCCGAACGCGCGGCCGGCACAGCACCCACGGACCGCACCGGGGCAACCGCTGCCGAGTCCTCCCGCCGCGGGATGGGAACGGCCGCCCAGTTCCTGGCCGGGGTACTCACGGTGCTGCTCACGATCGCGGCGGGGATCGCCGTCTCACCCCAGTCCGCGGGTTTCTCTCTCACGGGCAGCAACAGGTCGAGCGCGGAGGGCACCGGGGAAACCACCGAGGTCAGGATGCATGCCCAGCAGGACATGCGTTTCGACCCGTCCGAGATCCGGGTACCCCAGGGAAACCGCCTGGTGATCCACCTGACCAACGACGACCCCACCACGGTGCACGATCTCGTCGTCGCCAACGGCGCCACCTCCGGCCGCCTGGACCCGGGAGCCTCCGCGACCGTGGACGTGGGAGTGATCACCGACAGGCTGGAAGGCTGGTGCTCGGTGATCGGTCACCGCTCCATGGGGATGACCGTCGACGTGATCCCCGTGGACGCACAGGGCCAAGAGGTCACCGCCACCGGAACGGACGGCGCCCACGGTTCACACGGGCACGCGGAGCACACCGGAACGGACCCGGCGCAGGCGGCGGATCTCAACGCCGCCCCCGGTGAGGGTTTCACGACCCGTTCCCCCGAGCTGGCCCCCGCATCGAACGAAACCGTGCACCGGATGACGCTGGACGTCCAGGAAGTGGCCCGCGAGGTAGCCCCCGGCGTGACCCAGGACGTGTGGACCTACAACGGTCAATACATGGGGCCCACGCTGCGCGGGAAGGTGGGTGACGCCTTCGAGATCACTCTGACCAACGGCGGCACCATGGGTCACTCCGTGGACTTCCACGCGGGGGACATCTCCCCCGACCAGGCCATGCGCACGATCGCCCCCGGCGAATCGCTCGTGTATCGGTTCACGGCCCACCGTTCCGGGATCTGGCTCTACCACTGCTCCACCATGCCCATGAGCAGTCATGTCGCAGCAGGCATGTTCGGCGCGGTGATCATCGATCCCCCGAACCTGCCGAGCGTGGACCGTGAGTACCTGCTCGTGCAGAGCGAGACGTACCTCGCGGCCCCGTCCCCGGATCAACCCGGCCTCCCGGAGGGGGTCAACGCGGTTGTGGATCCGGAGAAGATCGCCGCGAAGCAACCCTCGTTCACGATGTTCAACGGCCATGCCACCCAGTACATGCACGACCCGCTCACGGCCCGCCCGGGAGAGCGCGTACGGATCTGGGTGCTCGCGGCCGGCCCGTCCCAAGGGTTGAGCTTCCACGTGGTGGGCGGCCAGTTCGACACCGTCTACACGGAGGGCGCGTACCAGCTCTCTCCCGATGGACCCGGTAATCCCGGTGGGACGGGTGGCGCTCAGGCCATGGATCTCGCACCAGCGCAGGGCGGCTTCGTGGAACTCGACTTCCCCGAGCCCGGAACCTACACGTTCGTCAATCACTCGTTCGCCGAGGCCGAGCGGGGCGCCCGGGGGCTGATCCGGGTCCAGGAGTGAGCGGGGCCCGGGCGACGTCGCATCGTCACCCGGGCCCCCGGTCACGTCCCGACTCAGTCGGTCAGTGCGCTGCGCAGCGTCCGTAGCGCCACGGACAGCGCGGCGAGTTCGGCGCCGGCGTCTCCGCTGTCGGCCATGGACTCGATCTCGTCCAGGACCTCCCGCAACCGCTCGAGCCGGTCCGCGTTCTCCTGCTCCCACGCCTGGACCTTCTCCTGGGCGTTGTCCCCCGGGGAGTCCAGGGCCTGACCCGCGAGCGCCACGAGCGTGGAGTACAGGTCCTCGCGCATGGCGATCCGGGCCATGTTCTCCCACCGCGTGGTCTGCGGCAGGGCCGTGATCCGGTTGAGCAGGTTCTCCAGGCCGTAGCGGTCGAACAGGGCGAAGTACACGCGGGCGATCATCTGCACGGTCACGCCCTCGCCGGAACCCTGCGCGGTGTCGTCCGACGACGCCGCGGCGTCGCCGGGCTCGTACCCCGCGATGCCCTGCGCCTGGGCGAGCCGGGCGACGTCGAGCAGCGCGAACGCGTCGAGCAGTTCCGCCCATTCCACGGCGAGTGCGCGGGGCACGCCCTGGCGCTCGGCGAGCTCGGCCTCGGTCCGGGCGCGCTCGGCGGATTCCTCGCCCAGCAAGCGGTCCTTGCCGAAGCGCAGTGCCACGATGGGCCGGTACATCTCCACGAGCTCCTGGATTCCGGAGTCGGTGTCCTGGCGGTGCAGGAACCAGCGGACCACGCGGTCCAGCAGCCGCCGCATGCGCAGCGATATCCGGTTCCACAGCTCCAGGGGCACGTCCGCGTCCAGCTGGGCGTGGCGGGTGGCATAGCTCTCGAGCTCGAAGATCTCCATGGCCACAGTGAAAGCGCGGGCCACGTCCACGAGGTCCGAACCGGAGTCGTCCACCACGCGGTACGCGAAGGCGATCCCGCCGTAGTTGATGATCTGGTTGGCCACCACGGTGGCGATGATCTCCCGGCGCAACGGGTGGGTGTCCAGCTTGTCATCGAAGCGCTCCCGGATCTGGGCCGGGAAGTACTGGGACAGCGTGCGGTGGAACCAGGGGTCGTCCGCGAGGTCGCTGTCCACGAGTGCCGCGGAGAGCTGGATCTTCGCGTACGCCGTGAGCACGGACAGCTCCGGGCCGGTCAGGGGCTGGCCCTGGGCGGCGCGCTCGCGCAGCTCGGAGTCGGAGGGCAGGAACTCCAGCTCCCGGTTGAGGTCCGCGTGCTCCTCCAACCAGTGCATGAGCCGGATGAACGTCTCGGTGAATTCCACACCGCGAGCGCGCTCGGTGGTCAGCAGGACGTTCTGGGCCACGTTGGTGCGGAGCACGAGTTCGGCGACCTCGTCCGTCATGGACTCGATGAACTCCGCGCGCTCGTCCGTGGAGAGCAGGCCGGCCTGGACCATGCCGTCCACCAGGATTTTGATATTGACCTCGCGGTCGGAGGACTCCACGCCGCCGGAGTTGTCGATCGCGTCCGTGTTGACCAGGATCCCGTTCAGCGCGGCCTCGGTGCGCCCGAGCTGGGTGGCCCCCAGGTTGCCGCCCTCACCGATGACCTTGACGCGCAGGTCCTCGCCGTTGACGCGGATGGCGTCGTTGGCCTTGTCCCCGACCTCCTGGTTGGTCTCGGTGGACGCCTTCACGTAGGTACCGATGCCACCGTTATACAAAAGGTCCGCGGGCGCGAGCAGCACCCTGCGCACGAGTTCCTGCGGGCTGAGCGACTCGACGTCGTCCTCGATCCCGAGCGCCTCGCGCACCTGCGGGGTGATGGGCACGGACTTGTCACGGCGCGAGTACACGCCGCCGCCCTCGGAGATCACGTCCCGGTCGAAGTCCTGCCACGAGGTGCGCCCGGCGGTGAACAGCCGTTCGCGCTCCTGGTAGGAGGCCGCGGCGTTCGGGGTGGGGTCCAGGAAGATGTCCCGGTGATCGAACGCGGCGATCAGGTGGATGTGCTCGGACAGCAGCATGCCGTTGCCGAACACGTCCCCGGACATGTCGCCCACGCCCACCACGGTGAACGCCTCGGACTGGGTGTCCACGCCCAGCTCGAAGAAGTGGCGCTTGACGGACTCCCACGCGCCGCGGGCGGTGATGCCCATGGCCTTGTGGTCGTAACCCACGGACCCACCGGACGCGAACGCGTCACCGAGCCAGAAGCCGCGCTCCAGGGAGATCGCGTTCGCGGTGTCGGAGAACGCGGCCGTGCCCTTGTCCGCGGCGACCACCAGGTAGGAGTCGTCGTCGTCGCGGCGCACCACGTTCTCGGGGTGCACCACGGTGTCCCCGGCCACACCGGAGGTCTCGGCCGACTCGCTCGCACCGCCCTCGGAGCCCGGGGTGGCATCACCGCGGGACGACGACGCCGTGTCCCGCGCGGTCTCGCCGGTCCCGTCCTGCGCGGTGCCGGTCTCGACCTCGCGCTCGATGTTGTCGGTGACGTCCAGCAGGGAGGCGATGAACAGCTTGTAGGCCTCCCGACCCTCGGTCAGCCAGCCCTCGCGGTCGGTCGCGGGGTCCGGCAGCTGCTTGGGGAAGAACCCACCTTTCGCACCCGTGGGCACGATCACCGCGTTCTTGACCATCTGCGCCTTGACCAGCCCCAGCACCTCGGTGCGGAAGTCCTCGCGCCGGTCGGACCAGCGCAGGCCGCCGCGGGCCACCTGGCCGAAGCGCAGGTGCGTGCCCTCCACGCGCGGGGACCACACCCAGATCTCGAAGGCCGGGCGCGGTTGCGGGGCCGCGGGGATGGCCGCCGGGTCCAGTTTGAACGCCATGGTGGGCCGGCTCTGGAACACGTTGGTGCGCAGCGTGGCCGTGACCACGTCCGCGAGCGCGCGGAACAGCCGGTCCGCATTCAGGCTGGGGACCCCGTCGAGCACCCCGGCCAGGCGCTCCAGGGCGCCGTTGCGCGCCTCGTCGCGGGCGGCGGCGTCGTCGGTGAAGCGGGAGGGGTCGAAGCTCGCCGAGAACAGCTCCGCGAGCTCGTGGGTGGCCCGCGGGTAGTCCACCAGGGTGTCCGCGATGAACTCGAACGAGTTGGGGTAGTTCAGCTGCAGCAGGTAGCGCACGTAGGCGCGCAGCACGGCCACGGTGCGCCAGCCCATGCGCTCGGTGAGCACCAGGCGGTCCAGGCTGTCCGACTCGGAGCGGTTGGAGAGCACCGCGCACAGGGTGTGCTCGATGAGGTCCTCCGTCTTGGCGTCCTCGGGGCCCTGGGGGTCCACACCCTCGGGCAGCTCCACACCGAAGTCGTAGAGCTGGAACTCGCGCCCGTCCGCGGGGGTGACCGTGTAGGGGCGCTGGTCCAGCACGGTCAGGCCCATGTTGTGCAGCAGCGGCAGCAGCTCGGTGAGGGACAGCGCCTGGGTGAGGTAGATGTTCAGCCGGACCTGGCCGTCCGCGGTCTGCGCCACGCGCACCTCCGCGGGCAGGTCAGGGTCGCGGCCCCACAGCTCCTCGCAGCGCTTGAGGTCCTGGATGGCCTCCTCGATCTCGTAGTCCTCGCGGTACGAGCCCGGGAACGCGTTCTCCCACACGGGGCCCAGCGCACCGGCCTTGTCATCCTCGAACTCCAGGCCGATCGCCCGGCCCAGGGACTCGGGCCAGGAGCGCACCGCCGCGCGCAGGCGGGCTTCGAGGTCCTCGTGGTCGAAGTCCCGCACCTCACCCGTGTAGGGCAGCCGGATGCGGAAGAACAGGCGGGCCAGGGAGGAGGAGGTCAGGCGCACCTCGAAGTCGATGGCCTCGGCGTCGAAGACCTCGAACAGCTGGGCCTCGATGCGCTGGCGCACCGAGGTGTTGTAGCGGTCCCTGGGCAGGAACACCACGGCGGACATGAAGCGCCCAAAGGTGTCCTGGCGCAGGAACAGACGGGTCTGGCGTCGTTCGTTGAGCCCCAGCACACCCCCCGCGGTCTCGTAGAGCTTCTCCGCGGACATGTGGAACAGCTCGTCCCGTGGGTAGTCCTCGATGATGCCCATGAGGTCACGGGCGGAGTGGGAGTCCGGGAGGAAGCCGAAGCGCTCGACCACCCGCTGCACCTTCTCGCGCACGAGCGGGGTCTGCTGGGCCGGGACCGAGTAGGCGTGGCGGGAGAACAGCCCGAGGATCAGGTACTCGCCATCCACATCCCCGTTCTCGGCGAACGTGCGCACCCCGATGTAGTCCAGGTACTCGCGGCGGTGGATCGAGGAGCGGCGGTTGGCCTTGGTCACGAACACCACCTGGTGGTCGCGCGCGTGGGCGCTGCCCAGGCCCGTGAGCTTCTGGGCATGGCCCTCGGTGCCCTGTTCCCGCAGCAGCCCCAGGCCCGTGTCCGGGCGCGAGTGCAGCACGGCGTCCTCGCCGTCCACCTCGAGGTCGTAGCGCTTGATGCCCATGAACACGAAATTGCCGCCGCGCAGCCACTCCAGGAATTCCTGGGACGCGCCCACGTCCGGCAGCCGCGAGCCGTCCTCGAACGTGATGTCCTCCAGGGGCGCGAGGGAGTCGGCGATGCGTCGGGTCTGCTCCAGCATGGCCTCCTGGTCCTCCGCAACCCGGCGCACGTCCGCCACGAGCGCCTCGATGTGGCGCGCGAGCTCCCCGCGGGCCTGCTCGTCCAGGGTGCGGTGCAGCTCCACGCGGATCCAGGACTCCACGGCGGTGTGTGAGCGCCCACCGGCGGCGCCGCCCACGAGCTCGTCCGTGATGGGAATCGAGGTGGTGTCCCCGGAGGAGACCGCGGAGATGTTGGGGACCTCCCCCAGGGATCTCAGCACGTCCTCGGAGTCACGTGCGGCGAGCAGCAGCGGGTGCAGTACGAGCTTCGCGCCGCCCCAGTTGGCGGCGATCTCCGTGGTCAGCGTGGACACCAGGAACGGCATGTCCGTGGTGACCATGTACAGCACGGTGTCCCCGTGGTCCTCCCGGACCTCGATGCACAGTTCGTCCGTCCGGCGGCTGCGCCCGACCTCCCGGTGGCTCTCCGCCCGTTCCGTGAGCACCTGCTGGTCCGTGCCCACCATGTCCGCGTCCGGGACCGAGCGGTAGTACTCATTGAGCCACGCCTGCTCTGCACTCCATCGCGGCCGCTGCCACACCGTGGGGATGGCCTGGGTGGTGGCTTGAGGAGAGGTCACTGCTGCATCACGCCTTAGCTGTCGTTGAGTTGGGATGTCACTCCACGGCGTGGCTCGTGGTGCCCGGTGGGGCACGGCACACAGACCTCCGCCGGACCGCTCGCCCCGAAACCCATGACGTCTGCCTAACCCACGGCCACACTGCCGCATGTTCCACCACCATAGGACCCCGCGAGCACCGGGACCAGACGCCGCGCGTGTTCGCGCGAGCGTTGCACGGCCCTACACTCATGCAGTTACGGTTTTCCCCTCGCACCCCGCCCACCGGCGACTGCGGGTGCCCGTGACCCCGCAGCCGGGGCGCAGGCCCGCCCCCCCCCCACGACAGAAAGCAGAGCAGTCATGACCAACGTGAACCCATCGGATGTGGTGGCGGACGCCGTCACCGCCGGGGAGGCCAAGGCCACAGCGCCCTCCGGCGCCCTCGTGCTGCGCGGCGTGCTGGGCGGTGCCGTGCTCGCGGCCACCACCTCGTTCGCAGTGTCGGCCACCGTGAGCTCCGGCTCGCCCGTGGTGGGCGCCCTGCTCTTCCCCGCCGGCATCACCATCGTGATCCTCATGGGCATGGAGCTGCTCACCGGCGGCTTCGCCCTGACCCCCATGGCCGCGCTGCGCGGACTCGTCCCGTGGTCGGCCGTGGCCCGGTACTGCCTGATGGTGACCATCGGCCACATCATCGGGGCTGCGCTGTTCGCCCTGCTCTACGCGGGCACCCTCACGGGCTTCGGCTCCCACGACGCCGGCGCGCTGGGCAAGAAGTTCGCCGACACCGCCGCGGCCAAGACCACTGCCTACCAGGCCATGGGCTTCGCGGGCATGGTCACGGTGTTCGTCAAGGCCGTGCTGTGCAACTGGCTCGTGTCCCTGGGCGTGTTCATGGGCATGGTCTCCAAGGACACCATCGGCAAGATCGCCGCCATCTGGCTGCCCATCATGGCGTTCTTCGGCCTGGGCTTCGAGCACGCCGTGGTCAACTTCTTCATGATCCCCATGGGCATGCTCATGGGCGCGGACGTGGGGCTGGGCGACTGGTGGATCTGGAACCAGATCCCTGTGCTGCTGGGCAACCTGGTGGGTGGTTTCGTCTTCACCGGACTCGCGCTGATGTACGCGCACCGTCCGGCCCGCACGGAGGCCATCGAGACCGCGGCCGCTCGCCCGGGCGCAGAGCAGTAGTCCCGTAGGTCGGTCAGGGGGCGGCAGCCAGCTGCTGCGTGGTCACCTCGACCACTTCCCCGTTCTGCAGGCTCGGCAGCTCGACCCCCAGGATCCGGCCCGCAGTCAGGCGGATGAACGTCCCGTGGGCCACGATCATCACGTCCTGCTGCGGGTACCGCGCGGCGATCTCGCGCAGTACCGCGATCCCCCGCTGCACCACGTGCTCGGCCGCCTCACCGTGCTCCTCCATGAACGCGTGCCGCTCGTCCTCTGTCATCCCGGTGCAGTCGTAGCCCTCCGCGTCCCCGAAGGAGCGCTCCGCGAGGTCCGCGTAGGTCCCCGCCGGTGCGAGTCCGAGCTGCGCCCCGATGATCCGGGCCGTCTCCCGTGCGCGCTGCAGGGGAGAGGAGACCAGCGCATCCCAGTGTCGCCCCGACGCCGCGAGTTCCCGGCCCACTGCGCGGGCCTGTTCCCTGCCCGTGTCGTTGAGGGGGATGTCCGTGCGGCCCTGCAACAACCGTTGCAGGTTCCAGTCCGTCTGGCCGTGGCGGATCAGGGTCAGGGTCGTTTCGCTCACCCCACCAAACTACCCCGCGGGCACCCGGGTGCCGCAGCGGCGTCGTCCCCCTGTGGCGCGGACGCGGACGACGCCGCACCCACCGCGGGTGCCGCGGGCCGGGGGTTCCGTCGCGAGGGCGGACGACGACGGACCGGCACCCCGCTCGGAGATGCCGGTCCGTTGGAAGCTCTTGCCGCGGGCGACGCCGCGTAGCTCAGTGCGCGGGGCGCTCGTCCGTCTCGATGTCCACGCGCTCCTTGCGCAGGGTCTCCTCGATCACCTCGGTGCGCTCGACGCGCTCGGCGACCAGGCGGACACGCTGGTACGGGACCCGCATGGTCTGCACCACGGGCTCGGTGCGGTACAGGATCAGTTCGTCCTCACCCACGGGCAGCTCGCGACCGTCCAGGAACGCCTGACGCTCCTCCTCGGTGATGGGGGTGCGCACCACGTTGGCCTCCTCCGAGGCGAGGGTGACCTCCTGGCGGACGGGCTCACTCACCACGTACTTGCGCAGCCGGGCACGGCCGGTGACCTCCTCCTCGCGATTGATCACCAGACGCTCCTCGTGACGGATCACGGAAGCATGCTCGTCGTCCGGGGCTGCTGCGTGGCGGGGGTCGCGCGAGTCCTGCCCCGGTGCGGTGTTCTGTACTGCCATCCTGACCTCCTGGGAGAGTGTGGTTTTGAGATTAGCAGCCGGGTTCCGAATCGGCCCACCATGTAGCATTCTTAGATTCTTACTGGGTCCCGGGAGGTTGATCTGATGAGTTACTCGGATGACGGCAACGGTTATTTCACGCGTGCTCTGGACGCCGAGGACCGCGGTGAGCACGCCCTCGCGGAGACCGCGTACCGGCAGGCCATCGAGCTGTTCCACGAATCCGGCGACACCGCCAAGGAACTCGCCGCGTGCCACTACAACCTGGGCCACATCTACGTGGTCATGGAACGCACCAGCAAAGCCGTGGCGGAATACCGCACCGCGCTCGAGTACTTTTCCCAGCTCCCGGGCAGTGGCAAGCATAAGGCCCGCGCGCACCTGATCCTGGGGTCCCTGCTGGTCGAGACCGGGGAGTTGCGCGCGGCCGAGACCCAGTTGTTGGACGCCCTGGGCCAGTACCTGGACGCCCCCCACGAACCCCGCGACCAGGCCGACTGCTACAGCAACCTCGCACGGGTCTACCGCGAGACCCAGCGCAACGCCCAGGCCGTGACCGCCTACAACCGCGCCGTGGACTTCTACGAGGAGGTCCCCGATTCCCTGCGCGACCGCTCCGACTGTTTCACGGAGCTCGGAACGGTCTACGAGAGCACGGGCAAACTCGACGAGGCCGCCGCCGCGTTCGCCGAGGCCGCCCGCCTGCGCCACGGCGCCGAGCAGCAGGGCGGGCGCCCGTGAGCACTCCCCTGATCTACGGGTGCATGACCCTGGGTGGCTCCTGGGGTCAGGAGTCCGTCCCGGCGTCCCAGTACGACGTCGCTCGCGAGGCCGTGTACGCCGCGCACCGGGCCGGGTTCGAACTCTTCGACCACGCGGACATCTACATCGGCGGCGCCTCTGAAACCCTGTTCGGTCGCATCCTGGCCGAGGACGCCCTGCTGCGGCGCGCGGTGCGGATCCAGACCAAGTGCGGGATCAAGCTGCCGGGTAACACCGGGCCCCAGGGCTCACCCGTCCACTACCGACTCGACCGTGACTCCGTGCGGTCCTCCCTGGAGGGGTCCCTGCAGCGGCTCGGCGTGGACCACGTGGAGCGGTTGTTCCTGCACCGCCCGGATCCGCTCACACCCCTGGGCGAGACCGCGCGGGCCCTGGACGAACTGCACCGTGAGGGCCTGATCGGTTCCGTGGGGCTGTCCAACATGACGCCGCATCACGTGGCCGCGTTCCAACAACTGTTGAGCGTGCCCGTGACCGCGGTACAGATCCAGATGAGCCTGGCGCACCGCGATTTCGTGGAGTCCCAGGTGCTCGCCAATCACCCGGAGGGGACCGGGGTGTCGTTCCCCGGTGGGCTGCTCGCCCAGTGCATCGCGGACGAGATCGAGTTGCAGGCATGGGGTGCCATGGCCGGCGGGATCTATTCGGGTGCACCCGCGCCCGCGTCCGGAGCTACGTCCGCGCCGGCTGCCTCGTCCGGGGAGGACGGAATGGGCGGTGCGGAGACCGGGGGTGCGGCGTCGTCCTCCGGCGGTGTGAACGAGGACCCCGTACGGCGGACGAGCGCCCTCGTGGAGCAGCTCGCCCAGCGCATGGGCGTGTCCCGCGAGGCCGTGGTGGTGGGTTGGTTGCTGCGCCACCCGTACGGTATCCGCCCGATGGTGGGGACCCTGAACCCGCAGCGGATCGCCGCGTGCGCGCAGGCGCCGCGGGCCGCCGAGCTCATGACCCACGAGGACTGGTACGCACTGTGGACGGCGGCGCGGGGCCGTCCGCTGCCCTGATCCAGCCCCTGTCACCGCAGCCGTTCCGGCACGCGCCGCGTCCGTGTGGGCCCGGGTGGCATATATGCGTCGTCATCAAACGGTGACCTTCCGGTGCTTGCTCGCGCCCCTGCTTGGTGGATATTTTCTTCTGTAAAGCCGATGCGGCGGACTGCCGCGGGGCCTAAGAGGGAGAACAGGGCTATGGAGCATCGCTGGCTGACCCCGTTGCACGGGCATGTCGTGTGCCGCCCGGAACAGTTCGGGTACCGCACGGATCTGGGCGTGCTGGACGCACCGGCCGGGCGCTCGCTGCGAGTGGACGAGCACACGGTCGTGGAACTGCGTGTGGGTTCCTTGCACCACCAGTGCGTGATCACCCACGCCGGGGAGCAGTGGGTCGAGACCGTGGGTCTGTTCGAGGACACCGCAGCGCAACTGCCCACGCTGTGCAGCATCGCCCACCCCACGCCGTTCGCCTCGCACGTGGAAGTGGGCTGCACGGTCACCGAGCACTCCCCTCGCGGTCTGCAGCGGGAGCTCGCGCGCCTGCACGACACCCTGGATGCGGCGCCCCTGGCGGTGTGCGTCCAGGACACCGAGGACCCCGCGGCGGTCACCGCTGCCACGTGCCACGCGGACCCGGACTCTCACGCCGTGCTGTGGTGGACGTGGCGGGTCTTGCCGGAAAGCGGCCACATCCTGCGCACCCGCGCGCAGCTGCGGTTGCGGACCCCGGTGAAGCTCGCCGCCTGAGCGGCGTCGGCGCGGTGCGCGGGTGTGCGCAGGTCAGAACGGCGACGGCGCCGTATACGGTTCCAGCAGTTCGCGTTGTTCGGGGGTCAGGCGCACCACCGTGCGCGTGCTCGGGAGGTAGAACGCGAGCTGGGTCTGCGCGCGGACGCAGGGAGCGCCGTCGGCGAAGTCGAGGATCTCGAATCCCAGGACCAGGGTGGCGGCCCGGGCGGAGACCACCCACACGCGCACATCCACGGGGACGTTGCGGTACGCCAGGGGGCGCAAGTACTTGACCCGGTGCTCGGCGATCAGCGCCTGGGTGCCCTCCGGGAGCACTGAGAACAAGGGGATCTTGGCCGGCAGGACCTGCTCGCCCGTGCCTACGGGGACGCCGAACGCGGCGATGCGCGCTTCCTCGAGCACACGGACGACCTCCACGTTGTTCACGTGGCCGTACGAGTCCATGTCCCCCCACCGGAGCGGAACCTGGCAGGTCATCGAACGTTCGAGGTGGTCGTTCGAGCGCATGAGCTGACTCCTTGGTGGGTGTTTACCGGTACGAGATGCAGAAGCCTCGGAAGGGGTTCCGCTGGATGAGATGATATCCGCGGCATTCCTGTAAAGCCCCACATCGGAAGGACATCCGTGGCACACGCGGCCCCCGGGCAGACCCTCGCCAAGAAGCGGCGGTGGCCCCTGCTGGTGTTGACCGTCCTGACGATCCTCGTGGTGCTGTGGCTCGCGGTGTGCCACGCCGTGCTGGACAACCCCCGCGTGGATCCGCCGAAACGATCTGACGCGGTGTTCGTGCTCGGACCGCCGGACACGTCCCGTATGGCCTACGCGGAGGACCTCGTGTTCAACCAGCACGTGGCGGACACGCTGGTGATCTCCGCCCCGGACCCCCAGCCGTACGAACCACCGCAGATGCAGGAGTACTACTCGACCCGCCCGTTCTGCGCGCCCCGGGAGGGCGTGGAGGTGATCTGCTTCAAACCGGATCCGTCCACGACCCAGGGCGAGGCCATGGAGCTGCAGAAGCTTTTCGAGGAACGCGGGTGGGACACCGTGACCGCTGTGACCTTCACCCAGCACGTGCCCCGATCGCGGCTCATCCTCTCCCGCTGTTATCCCGGTGAGCTACGCATGTCCGCCGTGGACTTCCACATCACGGGCAGGAGCCTGCTCATGCAGTACCTGCACCAGACGGGCGGCTTCATCAAGGCCTGGCTCACACCGGGGTGCGATCAGCAGCTCCCCTGGAACCCCAAGTCTCTGGACTGACGCTTCACGCTCACGAATCGAGGGGTGGTGCGCGGACCCACCCACGCTGGTTCGGCAGGGCAGGACATGGCCCCACGCGGGTGGCTGAGGTGCGGTGCGCCGACCGTCGTGAACGGATGGCACGGGGCATGGACGCGCGGTGGTCGACTGCCGCGCACAGTGCGGATCCGAGCAGGTCGCCGAGGCGGCCTCCGCAGTCGCTTATGCAGGTCGGAACCGGTTCCTACCCTGGGGTCTGCTTCTTCCCCGAGGTCTTGAGAGGACCACCACCATGCCCAGGTTCCCCCGATGATGGGCCCCAGCCATGCCGCGTGCGGTGCAGCCGCGTGGGTGGCGCTGACCGGTACCTACACCGTGCACCTCGCCGACGTCTCCGTTCCGGTGGGTTTGGGGGTGATGCCCGTAGGCGACCCCGGCGTCATCACCGGCGCGCTGATCTGCGCCGGCGCGGCCCTGCTCCCGGATCTCGACCACCCCGGGGGCACGGTCGCCCGCTCCCTCCCGCCACTGTCCACGTGGGTGGCCCGGGCGGTCGGCAAACTCTCCGGGGGCCACCGCAGGGCCACACACTCGCTCGTGGGGCTGCTCCTGATCATCGTCCTCGCGCTGTTGTCCCAGCGCGCGTCCGTCCCCGTGGGGGACGCCCTGCGCTGGAACTTCTTCTCCTGGCCCGGGACGGAAGGTCAGGCGGGAGAGATCCCGGACGCCGCGGCGTCGTTACCAGGACAGGTGTGGCCCCTGGCGGCGGTGCTGTCCGTGCTGCTCATCGCGTGCGCGGTGAAGGTCCTGGCGTTCGTCCCGGACCGGCTCTCCCACGCGAACTGGATCGTGGGCATCCTGCTGGGGGCGTTCGTCGCGGCGAATCCCCCGCAGGACCCGCGCTGGTTCGTGGTGGCCGTGGGTCTCGGGTGCGCCGTGCACATGCTGGGGGACCTGCTCACGACCCAGGGGATCCACCTGTTGTGGCCCCTGCGCACGTCCCTGCCGCTGCCCACCACGTTCTACAAAGGCCGCTCGTTCGTGCGCTTCCCCGTGCTCGGCAACGCGGGCTCCGCCCGGGAGATCGCCCTGCTGGTCCCGGTGACGCTCTACGCGCTCGCCGGACTGTTCTGCGCCGGCGTCACGTGGGCGGGACTCACGGTGAGCATCTGAGGCGCCACAACGCCGTCGCCCCTACCGAGAGGTCGACGACGCCGCGATTCGCCAAACGTCGCACGCGTCAGGTATTCTTTTCGACGTTGCTCACCGGCGAATGCCACGTGGAACAACGAGCGCGAGTGGCGGAATAGGCAGACGCGCACGGTTCAGGTCCGTGTGCCCGAGAGGGCGTGGGGGTTCAACTCCCCCCTCGCGCACCGCAAGAAGTCCCGTTCGACCGGAAGGTCGGGCGGGACTTCGTCATTCGCGGGGCCGCTCGAAGGCAACCGTTATCCGGCGCTCCCCACCGGACGGCTCCGTAGAACCGAAGCCGACGGAGACCGCGGGAACCCTCCGTATCGATGGTGCGGCCGGCCCCTCGCGCCGCGGCCCCCGCTCAATCCTCGGTCAGTTCGTACCGGGTCCCGTCCGGGGCGCGCCTGAGCACTCCCATGTCCACGGCGTGCCGGCGGAAGAACGCGACGTCGAGCACGAACATCCGCAGCCGCTCGTTAAGCGCGGACTCCGCGACGGCTTCCCCGGGGCGCACGACCCGCCGGGCCACCGCGGCCACGACGTCGTCGACCCAGCGCACGGGCAGGCCCGGCACGCTGCGGATCAGATCCGCGCGCTGGCCGAGAAACTGCAGGCGCCGGTCGTGTCCCTGCGCGGGGGCCGGGGCATCACGCCCTCGTCCGGACCATGGACGCAACACCCCGGGTGGCACGCCCCGGACGCACGGTGGTTGCCGTGCGTCCGGGGTACCGGTCGGGTACCGCTACCCCCGACTCACCGTGACCTTGCCGGTGGAGCGGTGCCACGTGGCCACCACACCGCGGGAAAAGCGCTGGGCCATACCGCCGGAGACGGCGTACTCGTCGGTCGCGGGGTACCCCCACGCGTGTTCGTGCCCGGCCTTCTGCCAGGCCGTACCGATCCCGCCGCTGAGCTTGATCACGCGGGTGCCCGTGGCCGGGGAGTACATGGCGCGGTAGCGGGCGTTGCCGTTGCGGAAGTCTTGGTAGGCGCCGCCGGGGATCTTGCGCTCCGCCATTACGGGATAGCCCCACCCGCGCTCCAGACCGGCAGCCTTGTAGGCGTTACCGATGCCGGTCCCCCACTTCACGGGGTGGGCGCCGGTCGCGGGGCTCCAGTAATACGTGTAGTTCTTCGTGAAGCCCTGGTAGACCCCGCCCGCGCGGCCCGTGGGCTTCTCCGCCGACGTCGGTTGCCCATATGCCCCCATCCCACCCGTGGCGACGTAGTCGGTCCGGATGGCCCCGCGCAGCCAGGACGTCTGAGGGGTGCCCCGTGTGGCGGTCTGGCCCGTCGTCGTCGGCGCGGGCGGCAGCGTGGCCAAACCCTGGGCGATCAGGCCCACGATGTCGTAGTCGTCGTGGTCGTAGCCCTGCAGGGTCTTGAGGGAGGCGCGGGTGAACCCGTCCGCCCGGAACCGCTTCATGCCCTGGGCTGCGGCGGCGGACGCGGACCACGTGGGTGGGTTGGTGCTGCCGGCCACGTCCTTGGTCCCCGCGTGCCATGTGATCGGGAGGGAGCGCACCGCGGCACTCGGCGCGGTCTGCATGCCGCTGGCACCGCCGCCGCCGATGATTGTCGCACCGCCGCCACGGATCCAGTTCTGCCGATCGGCCAGCAGCTCGTACGTGATGAACTCCGCGCCACCCGAGTAGCCGGCGAGCCACACGCGGGAGGTGTCCAGGTCGTAGGTCTTCACGAGGCTGTCCTTGAGCGCGCGAAAGTAGTCGCCGTTGCCGTCCGCGTCCTCCCACCACGTGATGCCGTTGGGCTTGAGCTTGTGGTCCGGGGAGATGGGGACCACCAGGATCATGTTCTTCTTGCGGGCCTGAGCGGCCAGTGCTGTGAGCGCGGTCCCTTGGGGGCTGTGCACCCAGGTCTCGCCGGGGTTGTCGTAGTCGCCGCCCAGGTAGAACAGCACACCCACGGCCTTCGAACGGTCGATGCCGTTCGTGTAGATGTGGTAGCTCGAGTTCTTGCCCGCGGCCTTGAAGGGTTTGTGATGGGCGGTCGCGGGAAGGGCGGGGGCCTGAGCCGCGTGCACGGGCGCCTCGGGAACCCGCGGCGCGGTCCGGACCGCGGGAACCGCGGGAGCGGTCACTGCGGGAGCGGCGTTCGCCGGGGCCAGGAATGACGGGGAGAGCGCCAACGGGGACAGCGCCGTGACCACGGCGAGGGCCGCCGCGGGCACCACGGAGGAACGGAAGAAACGCATGGGGGGCTGCTTTCTACATGGGGGGGGGTATTCAGTTGTGGCCCGCTCGGTCAGCTCATTCCGGGCGCAGCGCTGGCCGAGCATCGGGGGAAATGCTCAGCCAGGTGAAGATCATGCCATCGGCGTGATCGAATTTTGCGAACGCGAAGCCCGTGCCGCGTTAATTTTTGGTGTCCCGGCCGCTCGCAGCCGTCGCCCCCCCCACGACTGGCCGCCCGCGGCCGCCGATCCCGCCCCGATCAGCCCCTCATCCGGGTCACGACGTCGGTGAGCTGCGCGTCTTCCTCCTCGGTGATCCGCACGCCCAGATCCCGGACCTCGGTCACGATCTCCGGGGCCGTCAGTTCCCGCTGCCGGGTCGGCCGCCCAGGGGTGCGCACGGTGGTGCCGTGTTCGGTCACGGTCACGTGGCCCCGCGGGGTGTGCTTCATGACCATGAGGTGATGGCGGAATATGGACTCCGCACCGGTCGAGGTCTGCAGGTGGCCCATCCGCACGTCCGCGGGGTGGATGGTGGACTCGTCCAGCACGTGTTCCATGGCCCCGTCCCGCTCGAACGACCACACGGGCCAGCCCTCGTCCGTGACCCGCCCGATCGAGAAGGTGCGGCCCCCCTCCACGCGGCGAGCGCCGTCGTCCAACGGGATGGGACCCGTGATGCTGAAACCGAAGCCGGGATCACACAGGTAGCGTGTGCCGGCGAGGTCCGCGAGCACGGTCATGTGGGTACGGGGGCTGTCGAACGAACGCACGCGGCCCAGGGCGCGGCGCACGGTGAAGCCCAGCGTTTCCAGAACGGCCGCGAACAACTGCGAGTGCTCGAAGCAGTACCCGCCGCGGCGGCGTCGGACGAGTTGGTCCTGCACGGTCGCCAATTCCACCCCGGGATGCTGTCCGAGCAGCACCTCCACGTTGCTGAACGGGAACGTGAAAACATGGGCGCGGTGCAGCCGTTCGAGCAGGCTCAGGTCCCGCGGGGCGGCGGCGAGCTGCGCGGCGTCGACGTCCAATGCCGCGAGGTAGCCGGGGACGTCCACGTCCTCGATCCGCCACGGGGACGCGGGGCGTTCGTTCATCATGACCTCCGGGGGCACGGGAGCGGGCCGGTACGCGGGGCACGGCAAGGTTGACCCGGCATCATGGTGACACACGACCGCACCCCGACAAGGACCCGTCATGCATCCGCACACCACGTCCCCGTCCCCCTCATGAGCCGCGCTCCGGGACGCGTCGCCGGCTGGATGTGGGGTCTGCTCGTGGTGCTGGCCCTCGTGGTGGGTGCCGTGTGGGCCGGTTCGGGACCGCTGCGTTCGATCGTGTCGAGTGCCCCTCCCGCACTGGGCAGGGCGGAATGCACGGTGACCACGCAGGACGGGGACGTCCCTCTGACCCGCGAGGAGGCCAAAGCCGCGACCACCGCCGTCGTGCGCGGTGCGGACGCCTCCGCGGCACCCGGCGTGGAGCCGACTGTCATGGAGCGTCTCACGCACGGCCCGCCCGACGACGCCGGGCCCAGCCTGCGCTGCCGCGGGCACAGCAGCGAGGGACTCGAGGCGCAGGAGATCACCCCCTCCGGGCTGACGCCCCGGGCCGAAGCGGTCCGGGACGCGATGATCGAGGTCTTCGGCCCCCTGAGCCTCGGCGGTTTCGCCCCGGGCGGTGTGGGCCACGGACATGGCGAGAATTCCACGCACTACGACGGGCGCGCCGTCGACGTGTTCTTCCGCCCCGTGACGGAGGAGAACCGCCGGCAGGGGTGGCAGCTCGCGCACTGGCTCGTGGCCCACGCCGAGGACCTGGACGTCCAGTACGTGATCTTCGACGACATGGTCTGGGGTTCGCGCTCCCCCGCCGGGCGCTGGCACCTCTACAACGCGCCCGCGCCGGCGAACGAGATCCTGCGCCACCTGGACCACGTGCACGTGGACGTGGTGCGCGGGGAGCCCGCGTAATCGTCGCGCACTCCGGCCCGATCCCGTAACGTGACGAACCAGCCCGCACGGCACCCGTTGCGGTCCGTCCCAGCGCAGGAGGACACCCATGAACGCTCACGTGGTGGTTTTCGGAGCCACCGGATACACCGGCCGCCTGGTGGTCGAGTCCCTCGTGGAACGGGGAGTGCGCCCCGTCCTCGCCGGGCGCCGCGAACGGCCCCTGAACCAGCTGGCCTGCACGCTGGGCGGCCTGGACGTGCGGACCGCGGACCTGGCCGAGCCCGATTCCGTCCGCGCGCTGGTCTCCGAGGGGGACGTCCTGGTCACCACCGTGGGTCCCTTCGAGCGACTCGGGGACGTGGCCGCGGACGACGCCGCGGCCCAGGGTGCCCACTACCTGGACTCGACGGGTGAGGTGGGCTTCGTGCGTCGGCTCCAGGAGCGCTATCCTGCCGCCGCGCCCGACGACGCCGCTGCACCGGGTGATGCGCCCCGCGGCACCATGCTGCCCGCATTCGGTTACGACTACGTGCCCGGGATCCTCGCGGGATCCCTGGCTCTGGAACGCGCCGGGGACCGCGCCGAGACCCTGCGGGTGGGCTACTTCGCCCCCGGGGCGGGCCCTACCGGGCTGAGCGGCGGGACCATGACCACCATGCTCGAAGAGCTGAGCAAACCGTTCCTGGTGTGGCGTGATCACCGGTGGAAGAAGCCGGGGCGGATACCGCGGCAACACACGTTCACGGTGGACGGGGCGAAGCGCAACACGGTGATGGTCCCCGGGAGCGAGATCGTGTTCCTGCCGGACGCGTTCCCGAAGGTTGCGAACATCGAGGTGTTCAACGGGTGGTTCTCCGCGCCGGGGCCAGTCATGAAGGCTGCGCTGCCCGTGATGGCCGTGGCCGGTTCCTCGTCCCTGGCCCGCAAGGCGCTCGGCAAGGGCATCACCGCCCTGACCGGTTCCGAGGGTGGGCCCAGTGCCAGTGAGCGGGTGAAGTCGTCCTCCCTGGCCATCGCTGTGGCCACCGATTCCCGGGGCGAGACCGTGTCCGAGGTCCGCGTGGCGGGTCCCAACGTCTACACGCTCACCGGCCACCTGTTGGCGGCCGGCGCGGAGCACGTGCTCAAGGACCGTTCACGGGCGCGCGGGGTGGTGGGCCCGCTGCAGGCCTTCGGCATGGAAGGCCTCGTGGAGCTGTGCGCTTCGGCGGGGTTGCGGGAGGTCAGCCCCGGGGCGGCTCGCTGACCGCGGTCGAGCCGCCTTCCACGTGAGGATCTGCCGATGACGACGCCCCGGTCGCTGAGACCCCGGACGACGGCGCTCCGCGCACCGCGGCGACGTTCCCCCGGTGGGTAGACACGGCGTCGTCGGCATCCGAGGACTCACGGCCGGCGGCATCGGAGGAGTGAACGTCGTCGTCGCCGTGCTTCTTGCCGAAGGGCAGCACGTGGACGATGCCCACGATGATGGAACCCCACACGATGCCCAGCACCAGGGCGCAGAACGTCTCCACGAGCCACGCGAGCGCGGGGCCCACCCCGGCCACGTGGTGCACTGACTCGCCCAGGTGGTGGACCCAGTCGTACACTGGGGTGAACCCGAGGTCGGCCATGCCCACCAGGATGATGTGCCCGCCCACCCACAGCATGGCGAAGACACCCACGATCGAGATCACGGACAGCACCGTGGGCATGGCCTTGACCAGGCCCCGGCCGAACTTCTGGGCGCCCTCGGAGTCCTTCTGGGCCAGGGCCAGGCCGATGTCGTCCATCTTCACGATCAGGGCCACGACGCCGTAGACGAGCACCGTGATGAAGATCGCCACCACGATCAGGATGAGCGTGCGGGTCAGGAACGGCTCGTGGGAGACCTCGTTGAGCGCGATCACCATGATCTCCGCGCTGAGGATCAGGTCCGTGCGGATCGCCCCGGAGGTGATCTTCTTCTCCGCCTCCGGACCGCGGCCCGCGGCGGGTTCGTTGGGGGCGTGCTCCTGGTGGGACAGGTGCTCGATCACCTTTTCCGCGCCCTCGAAGCACAGGTACGTGCCGCCCAGCATCAGCAGCGGCGTGAGCAACCACGGCGCGAACTGGCTCAGGATCAGGGCCACCGGCAGGATGATCAGCAGCTTGTTGCGCAGGGAGCCGATCGTGATCTTCTTGATGATCGGTAGTTCCCGCTTGGGGTTAACACCCTGCACGAATCGCGGGGCCACCGCGGTGTCGTCGACGACGACGCCCGCGGCCTTGGCGCTCGCACGCCCCGCCGCCCCGGCAACGTCGTCCACACTCGCGGCGGTCAGCTTGGCGAGTGCCGCGATGTCATCCAGCAGCGCAGCCAGTCCAGCGGCCATCAGGCTCCCTCAATCCATGTGCTCAGCTATCTCGATTAAGGACAAGCGTAAAGGGTGCCGCGGCCGGCGCGAACCACGAGCGGCATCGGCCCCTGTCCGAGGTAGTTCGCGCCTCGGTCGCCGAGACCGCTACGCGCGGTCGATTCCGCTGCGGTGCAGATCGGCCATCGCCTGTGCGACCACGACGGCGCGTTCGGGGCCCAGGACGTCCACGAACGTGGCCGTCATCGTCTCGGCCACGAGATCACGGACCTTCCCTGCCGTGGTGCGGCCTTCGGCGGTGAGCTCGAGGTAGACGACGCGCCGGTCCTCGGGACACGGGGCACGCCGGACCAGGCCGCGCTTGGTGAGCCGGTCCGCGACCTTGGTGAAACCGCCGGTGCTGAAGGCCACCTGACGGGCCAATTCGGCCATGGGCATGCGCTGGTGCGGGGTGCGCGTCAGCCGCAGCAACGCCTCGGCCTCCGCGGCGTTCAACGCATGGGCCGCGGCCACCTCTCGGTGCAGGTTCTTGTTGGTGCTCTGGAACCCCTCGATCACCTGGCCCCACAGGGTCACGGGGTCCACCGCCTGGGCAGCGGTGTCGGTGTGCGCGGTCATGATCTCCCCTTTCGAGCCCTTCGAGCCCTTAGAACTCGTTGAGCTGAGGGATGATTTTACCTCGCCACGGAAACATTTGTCCAAGAATCTTCTTGCGCGGCCACCCCTAGCCCCGCACCCTGTCCCGACCCCTTGAGCGGACCCCGACCGCAAGTTAGTCTTGCGAGGAAGATATTTCTGTTCAAATGAGTTCATCTCCACCCGGACCGCCCCGTCGCATCCCGGACCCGCGCCGGGAGGCCGCGACAGCAGCGTCGTCGTCTCCGGCGAACGCAGCCGGCGCGCGAAACCACGAGGAGCCGCCATGACCGAGCAGGACCGCTTCTTCCTGGACAAGTCCGACCCCTCCAGCTGGCGGGCGGTCAACGCCTTCTCCCGCAAGGTCGGGGCCGCGGCCGAGGACGCGGGCATCCCCGCCTCGGTCGTGGAACTGGTCAACGTGCGGGTGTCCCAGCTCAACGGGTGCGCGTTCTGCCTGGACCTGCACGTCCGCAAGGCCGAGGCTGCCGGGGTGACCGCGCAGCAACTCGCCGTGCTCCCCGCATGGCGTGACACCGTTCTTTTCAATGCCGTGGAACGGGCCGCCCTGATCATCGCCGAAACGGCCACCCTGCTGCCCGACGAGAACACGCGGCACGCCGAGCAGGCCGCGGCCCGGGAAGCACTGAACGACGAGCAGTACTCCGCCCTGCAGTGGACCGCGATCGCGATCAACGCCTTCAACCGGATCTCCATCCTGTCCGGACACCCCGTCCGTCCCCGTAAGACTGCGTCCGCGCCGGCCGGTGCGACCACGAGCACCGGAGGTGCGCGATGACCAACCTGGAAAGCAACCCGCAAGAGGTCCTGTGCACCGAGGCGATCGGTGCCGGGGCGGCCCTGCTGACCCCGCGGGACGTGCCCCTGGGTGGCCCGCGGGCGATGACCGTGCGCCGCACCCTCCCCCAGCGCCATCGCAGTCTCATCGGCGCGTGGTGTTTCCTGGACCACTACGGCCCCGATCCCGTGGCGGACACCGGGGGCATGTCCGTGGCGCGCCACCCGCACACCGGCCTGGCCACGGTGAGCTGGCTGTTCACCGGCGGCATCTCCCACCTGGACTCCGCCGGGTACAGCGCGGACGTGCGCCCCGGGGAGGTCAACCTCATGATCGCCGGGCGCGGGATCTCCCACCAGGAGTTCTCCGCCCCGGACACCACCACCCTGCACGGCGTGCAGCTGTGGTACGCCCTGCCGGACGACACCCGTCACATGGCACCGACCTTCGAGCACTACACGCCAGAGCCCGTGAAGAACCACGGCGCCGAGCTGCGGATATTCATCGGTGAGCTGGCCGGATCCACGTCCCCGGTGAACACCTACACACCCCCGCTGGTGGCCGCCGAGATCCTCATGGAGCCGGGAACGGAACTGGAACTGAACCTGGACCCGTCCTTCGAGCACGGGGTCCTGGTGGACACCGGGGACCTGAGCCTGAACTCGGCGCCGATCCCGGAGGACCACCTGGCCTACCTCCCCACGGGGCGGGACAGCGTGGTCCTAACCGCCGGCGAGAAGCCCGTGCGGGCCATGCTCCTGGGCGGGGAGCCCCTGGGGGAGCAGATCGTGATGTGGTGGAACTTCGTGGGCCGCACCCACGAGGAGGTCGTGGCCTACCGTGAGCAGTGGCAGGCCGAGATCGACGCCGAACCGGCCCCCACCCCAGAGTCCGGAACTTACTCGGACGGGACCCCGTACCCGCGCTTCGGCCCCTTTCCCGACGATCAGCCCGCGCCATTGCCGGCCCCGACTTTGCCCACCGTCACTTTGCGACCCCGCGGCTGAGCCCGCCCGATCCCGCCCCGCCCGATCCCACCCAGGAGAGTCCCGTGGAAACCGAATCCGACATCACCGTCCGCCACAACGCCGACGGGCACCGCTACGAACTCCTCGACGGTGACGCGGTCATCGGCGAGGCGCACTACCTGCCGTTCGACGGCGCCGACGAGCCGCAGCGGATCTTCTACCACACGACCGTCGACGACGCTTACAGCGGTCAGGGTCTCGCGTCCACGCTCTCGAGGGTGGCCTTGGACGGCACCATCGCCGACGGGAAGACCATCGTCCCGGTGTGCCCCTACATCAAGTCCTGGCTCGGCAAGCACGACGACTACCAACCCCACGCCACTGCGGTCCGCCCGACGCACTTGCAGGCGTTGTCGGGGATGAATCGGTAATCATGCACGGCGCGTCCCGCTGAATTGGAGCGGCGGGTCAGTAGGGTGGATCCAATTCAGAAAGTGCATAATCACCCGCCCGGCGGGACACTTGCACTGTTTGATTTGTCTCACCCGGAGGAACTCATGGAATTCACGGAACGCCTGGCCGCTCTTGCGAACAAGGTCGCGCATCAAAAGGATGCACTCCAAACGGAGGAAGCCACCAAGAACGCATTCGTCATGCCCTTCATCTCCACGATCCTGGGATACGACGTGTTCAACCCCTCCGAGGTGGTTCCGGAGTTCACGGCGGATGTCGGCCTGAAAAAGGGCGAGAAGATCGATTACGCGATCGTCCAGGACGGGCAGATCCAGATGCTCATCGAATGCAAGCACGTGGGGTCACCGCTTTCACTCGAGCACGCTTCACAGCTGTACCGGTACTTCGCCGTCACAAACGCTCGCATAGCCATTCTGACGAACGGGGAGAAGTACCACTTCTACACCGACCTCGATGCGCCCAACCGCATGGACGACAAGCCGTTCCTCGTCCTGGACCTGCTCGACATCGATGCCACGTTGATCCCGGAACTGCTCAAGCTGAGCAAGACGGAATTCGATCTGGATTCCATCATCAACGCTGCCGGCGAGTTGAAGTATGTGGGGCAGATCAAACGAGCCATTGCGGCTCAGTTCAGGGAGCCATCCGATGATTGGGTCCGGTTCTTCACCAACCGGGTTTACGAAGGTGCGTTCACTCAAAAGGTGCGCGAACAATTCACGCCGCTGGTGAGCAAAGCATCCCAGCAATTCCTCAACGAACAGGTCAACAATCGCCTCACCACCGCGCTCGGCGCGAGCTCGGTGCCCCCGTCCCTACCCTCTGGCGATGACGTCACCGAAGAGGTCACCAGCCGGGAGGAAGCCGAACGAGATCTCGAGGAGAGCCAGGACGACATCGTCACCACGGCGGATGAACTCACCGCGTTCAACATCATC
The DNA here is from genome assembly GCF_001665945.1 of Kocuria sp. ICS0012. Classification (NCBI taxonomy): domain Bacteria; kingdom Bacillati; phylum Actinomycetota; class Actinomycetes; order Micrococcales; family Micrococcaceae; genus Kocuria; species Kocuria sp. ICS0012. Next base: position 37,747 of record NZ_LZMM01000024.1, read on the forward strand.
CGCGCGATTGTGTGCGATCGGGTCGACATGTCTCGGGTGACCTACCGGGACGCGAAATCGTATTGCGCGGTTCTGCTGGACAATAACAATCGCAAGACGATCGCCCGCCTGCATTTCAACAGGAGCCGCAAGTACATGGGCCTTCTCGATGAGAACAAGGTGGAAACGCGCCACGGGATCGACGCACTCGAGCAGATCTACGGGTTCAGCGACGCATTACGCGAAACGGTGGACCGCTTCAACGGTTGATCCGGGGCAGCTCGTTCACGGAATGCCGCCGCGGCGCCCAACACGGTCACGAGGAACTCGCTGTCCGGGGACCAGGGGCGTACGTCCCACCCCGCCAGGGTGAGTTGCGGTGTGAGACCCTCCGCAGCAGCGTCGGCGAAGAACTCCTCGGCGGAGTAGCCGCGCCCCGCGCCGAAACCGGCCACCGCGCGGCCGTCCTGACCCAGGTGACTGCGGAAGCCGCGCAGCACGTCCCGCCGGGTGTTTTCCGCTAGGAACGTGACCACGTTGCCCGCGCACACGATGGCGTCGAAGGCGTCCCCGAGGTCCATGTCGGCCAGTACGGCGAGATCGGCCACGCGATACTCAGGGCCCGGGTAGTCCTGCCGGGCGGCGTCGATCAACTCGGGATCCACGTCCACCCCGACCACCCGATGCCCGGCCGCGTGTAGGTACCCGGACAGCCGCCCCGCTCCGCACCCGGCATCCAGGATGCGAGCGCCGCGGGGAACCATGGCGTCGATGAGCCGGGCCTCCCCCACGATGTCCTCCCCGCGCGCGGCCATGGTGCGGAACCGTTCGATGTACCACTGGGAATGCCCGGGGTTCCGAGCCACCCGGGCAAGCCACTTGTTCTGTTCCGTCATGAGGCCAGGCTATCGAGGTGCCGCCCCCTTGCCCACGCTCCGCGTGCCCGCCTCCGTGAACGGTCTGGGTAGGCTGACGATCGGCAGGCTCGTCGGCGAACAATGCTCGGAGGACAGACAGTGGCTGGACGTGGAGGTGTCTCGTGGCGGCTGCGCCTCGCGGCGCTGCGGTACCGATTCGAGGAGAGCCTGTTCCTCTATCCCGCCATCATCATGCTGGGCGGGATCGTGTTGGCAATCATCGCGACGTCCGTCGATCACGCCCTGGGGTACGACACCCACGTGCCGTTCACGCTGGAGATGAGCAGCAACGCGGCCACGTGGTTGCTGGCCACCGTGGCCGGGGCGATGATCACCACCGTGGGCGTGGTGTTCTCCCTGACCGTGGTCAGCCTGCAGTTGGCCAGCAGCCAGTTCTCCCCACGGGTCATGCGGTCCTTCATCCGGGACCGGCTGAGTCAGCGCGTGATCGGCCTGCTCGTGGCCACCTTCTTCTACTGCGTGCTGGCGCTGCCCAGTGTCAGCGGGGAGACCACGGCCCCTGCGCCGAAGGTGTCGCTGACGCTCGCCGTGGTGCTGACGCTGATCACCGTGATCGGCATCATCATGCACCTGGATCACCTGGCCCACGGGCTCCAGGTGGGCAACGTGGCCCGGGTCATCGCGGACGAGGGAGAGAAGGTGGCCGCCGCACTTGACGAAGTGCCCTCCGGGATGCGTGAGGTCGATCCCCGGGACTTCCACGATGCCCCCGATGACGCCGCAGTCATTCCCGCCACGCGCAGCGGATGGATCAGCCAGGTGGACATCCGCCAGCTCCTCGCGGCCGCCTCCCCCGGCACCACCGTGCGCATGGACACCCGCGTGGGTGCTTACATCCACGCCGGTGAACCCCTGTTGACGGTGTGGCCCCGCCCCTCGGCCGCCAGCAGGAAGGGTCTCGCCGAGTCGATCGGCGTGTCCGATATGCGCACCACCCTCCAGGACGTCGACTTCTCCATCCGCCAGCTCGTGGACATCGGGCTGCGTGCCCTGAGTCCGGCCGTGAATGACCCCACGACCGCCGTGGAGGTCATCCTGCGGCTGGGGAGTCTGATGCGGACGTTGCTCATCACTCCACTTCCGCCCCCGGCGTTGCAGGACGGATCCCGCCGGGTGCTCGTCCAGCCCTGGAACCTCTCCCATGAGGAATACATCGCCCACGCCTTCGATCAGCTCCGGCAGACGTGCCTCGACCAGCCGGACGTGGCCGCCACCATGTTGCGGGGGCTGCGGATGCTGATCACCCACCTGCGGGACCAGGGGCACCCCGATCTGGTTCCGGCCCTGCAGCGACAGATGCAACTGCTGCTCGACGGGCTCGAAGCACAGAAGGACATACACCCCGAGGATCTACGCCACCTCCGCTCCCTGTCCTCCGACCACACGGATCCCGCCGACCACAGTCGGTGACCCGCCCCCGCCGGGTTACGCACAGAAACCCGAGAACGGGCACTTCGTGACCCTCGATGTGTCCGCTGAGACCGGCCCGAGGGAACAGTTCCAAGAGGCCCTCTACGGCACTGATTACATGTTCAATCCGCACGAATGGAAATTCATCACTCCGGCCGGGACCACGGCGAACTCGGTGGCATCAGCCGCGTCCTACATGTGCTTGCCCGATGCAGAGCGGATCCCGGAGATGGGGCCCGCCGAGCGTGCGACCGGCAAGATCGTGTTGGACGTGCCCGCGAAAACGGGAACCCTGGTCTATGCGCCCGGTTTCGTGGACCAGGCCTGGGAGTGGAAGCTGTAGGCTCCATCCTTCGTGGTGCCCGCGCGTAGCGAACGCGCCACGACCACTGCACGACGACGCCGCCCGGGTTCCGCACACGAAGCCCGGGCGTCGTCGTACCCGCGGAGCGCACCCAACGCGGCGTCGGGCACTGCGCGGCGTCGTCGACCGGGCCCGGCGACCTGTGCCACTCGGGCACCTCCGAGCGCAGGCCCGGACGGCTCCCGGGCAACTCCTAAGAACACGACGGAGCACTACGGAGTGTGTTTTCACGCGTCAGGTGTATCATGCCGGTTGTTAGGTAGTCTTCTTTCCCTGCCGGACGTCCTTCTGACCATCCTTGGAGCCGCAATGCACTTGATCCCTCGCGAGCAGGAGAAACTGCAGATCGTCGTCGCCGCGGACCTCGCACGCAGACGCCAGGCCCGGGGCCTGAAGCTCAATTACCCGGAGGCCGTGGCGATCATCAGTTACGAACTGATCGAGGGCGCCCGGGACGGCCGCACGGTGGCGGACCTCATGAGTTGGGGGACCACCATCCTCGGCCGGGACGACGTCATGGAGGGTGTGCCCGAGATGATCTCGGACGTCCAGGTGGAGGCCACCTTCCCGGACGGCACCAAGCTCGTCACCGTCCACACCCCCATCCGATAGGAAGGAGACTCCCATGATCCCTGGCGAATACGTCCTGGCGGACACCCCCGTGGTGTGCAACGAGGGCCGCGACACCGTGGAGCTGGACGTCACCAACACCAGCGACCGCCCGGTGCAGGTGGGCTCCCACTTCCACTTCTCGGAGACCAACCCGGCGCTGCGCTTCGATCGCGACGCCGCCCGCGGCTTCCACCTCGACATCCCCGCCGGCACGGCTGTGCGCTTCGAACCGGGGGACAAGAAGACCGTCCGCCTGGTGGCGATGGCCGGTGACCGTGCCGTGTTCGGATTCCGCAACGCCGTCAACGGCCCCCTGGACAGTGAGGAACGCTCATGAGCTTCGAGATGTCCCGGCAGCAGTACGCCGGTCTGTACGGCCCCACCACGGGGGACGTCGTCCGGCTCGCGGACACGGACCTGTTCCTGGAGGTGGAGAAGGACCTCACGAGCCACGGTGACGAGACCGTGTTCGGCGGCGGCAAGGTCATCCGCGACGGGATGGGTCAGGACGGCAACACCGTCCGCGACGGCGCCCCGGGTGACCTGGCCGTGGCAGACACCGTGATCACCAACGTGATCGTCCTGGACCACACGGGCATCTACAAGGCGGACGTGGGGCTGCGGGACGGACGGATCCTGGCCATCGGCAAGGCCGGCAACCCCAACATCATGGACGGCGTGGACGTGGTGATCGGTCCCGCGACCGAGGCCGTGGCCGGTGAGGGCCGCATCCTCACCGCCGGGGGCCTGGACACCCACATCCACTTCATCAGCCCCGACCAGTTCGCTACCGCCCTGAACTCGGGGATCACCACCATGATCGGTGGCGGTACCGGACCCGCGGAGGGCACGAAGGCCACGACCATCACGCCCGGGTCCTGGAACCTCGCGAACATGCTGCGCGCCGTCGAGAACTTTCCCATGAACGTGGGCCTGCTGGGCAAGGGGCACGCGAGTGCGGTGGAACCGCTGGCCGAGCAGATCAAAGCCGGGGCCATTGGGCTCAAGGTGCACGAGGACTGGGGCGCCACGCCCGCGGCGATCGACAACTCCTTGAAGGTGGCCGACCATTACGACGTGCAGGTGGCCATCCACACGGACACCCTCAACGAGGCCGGGTTCGTGGAGGACACGATCAAGGCCATCGACGGGCGGGTCATCCACACGTACCACACCGAGGGTGCCGGCGGCGGCCACGCCCCGGACATCATCAAGATCGCCGCGTTCCCCAACGTGCTGCCCGCCTCCACGAACCCCACGTTGCCGTTCACACGCAACACGGAGGAGGAGCACCTGGACATGCTCATGGTGTGCCATCACCTCAACCCGGACATCCCCGAGGACGTGGCGTTCGCGGATTCCCGCATCCGCCCGGAGACGATCGCTGCGGAGGACGTGCTGCAGGACATGGGCATCTTTTCCATCACGAGCTCCGACTCCCAGGCCATGGGCCGCGTGGGGGAAGTGATTCTGCGGACGTGGCAGGTCGCGGACAAGATGAAGAAGCAGCGCGGCAAGCTGGACGGGGACACCGAGCGCGGCGACAACTTCCGGCTCAAGCGCTACATCTCCAAGTACACGATCAACCCCGCGCTCGCCCACGGTGTGGGTGACTACGTGGGCAGTGTGGAGGCCGGGAAGTTCGCGGACCTGGTGCTGTGGGAACCTGCGTTCTTCGGCGTCAAACCGTTCATGGTGTTCAAGGGCGGGCAGGTGGTCTCCTCCCTCATGGGTGATTCCAACGGGTCCATCCCCACGCCCCAGCCCATGACCATGCGCGGTTCGTTCGGCGGGTTGGGTTCCGCGGTGCACTCCTCCTCCATCACGTTCATGTCCCAGGCGGCCGTGGACGCGGGCGTCCCGGAGCAGCTCGGTCTGCGGAAGACCGTCAAGGCGGTCCACGGCATCCGGTCCCTGCGCAAGTCCGACCTCGCGTTCAACGGCGAGACCCCCGAGCTGGACGTGGACCCCGAAACCTACGAGGTGCGCGTGGACGGCGAGAAGGTCACGTGCGAGCCCGTGGACGTGCTCCCCATGGCCCAGCGGTACTTCCTGTTCTGAGCCCAAGCGGCCGCCGGCAATCCGCGGACGACGGCGCTCGGCTGGCACCCGGCGCCGCCAACCAGTCGTTACGGGCCCGTCGTTGCCGCCCCGGCACCGGCACCCCGACCAACCATTCCCGACACGTTCCCGACAAGGAGGATCTCGTGATCGTCGACCGCGTCCTGGGCAACCTGGCCGATCTGTCCCCCTCCGAACGGCAGGGGCTGCACGTGGAGAAGGTGGTGCTGCCCAGTTCCGAACTCGTGAAGCGGATCCAGCGCGTGACCACGGATCACGGCCGCACCCTGGGGTTGCGCCTGAACAGTCCGCGCGGCGCGGCCGGCGACCTCCAGGACGGGGACATCCTGCTCCGGGACGAGCGCGGCGTCGTCGTCGTGTCCGTCGAGGCCACGGACGTGCTCGTGATCGCCCCGCGCACCATCACCGAGATGGGCGTGACGGCGCACGGGCTGGGCAACCGGCACCTGCAGGCCCAGTTCTTCGACACGTCCTCCGAATACGGCGCAGAGGTCATGGTGGTGCAGTTCGACCACACGGTGACCCAGTACCTGGACGAGCACGGCGTGCCGTACGAGCGGCAGGAACGCGTGATGCCGGTCCCGTTCCGCCACGCGGAGCACACGCACTAATGACCGGGGACGCACAGGACTGGGCGGGATCTCTCCTGCCGCTGCTGCAGATCTGCGATTCCGCGCTGCCCACGGGGGCGTTCGCGCACACGTTCGGCATGGAGACCTACCTGGAACGTGGCACCGTGTCGGACCAAGCGAGCTTCCAGGACTGGCTGGAACGTTTCCTCGACCACCAGCTCGTCTACGCGGACGGTCTGGCCGTGCGGCTCACCGCGGAGTTGTTCGCGGGGACGACGGCGAACGGAGCCTCGGCGGGCACGGCACCTTCCGCGCTGGCGGCCGCCGACGGCGCGGCGTCGCCCGCGGATCCCCCCGCAGCCCCGGCGGACGCGACACCCGACTCCGACTTCGACGCCGGCCTCGTCCGACTCGACGCCCTCATGTTCGCCCAGGCCCTACCGGCCCAGGTGCGACAAGCCGGGCTGACCATGGGACGCCGGCTGCTCGAGATCGGCACGCTGTCCCTACCCGGCCCGGGACTGGAACGCTACGCCCGCCTCGTGGCGGAGGGGACGTGCCACGGCCACCAGGCGATCGTGTTCGCGCTGATCGGGGTGGACCACGGTGTGCCCCCGGCAGCGATCACGCAGGCCTTCCTGTTCTCCACCCTCACCTCGCTGACCCAGAACGCGGTGCGCGGGATCCCCATCGGGCAGAACGCGGGCCAGCGCACCCTGGGGGCACTGCGCCCCCGGGTCGCGGCCGCGTGGGAACGCATCTCCGCACTCGACATGTCCGATCTGGGCGTGGTCTCCCCGGGGTTGGAGATCGCCCAGATGCACCACGAAACCCAACGCGCGCGCATGTTCATGAGCTGAACCGCGCCATCGAACGTACGGAGGAATAAACCACATGACGGCAGTGAAGATCGGGATCGGCGGACCGGTGGGCGCGGGCAAGACCCAGTTGATCGAACGTCTCACCCGGGCGCTGAGCCAGGACATCTCCATGGCGGCGATCACCAACGACATCTACACGATCGAGGACGCCAAGATCCTCTCCCGCAACAGCGTGCTGCCCCTGGACAGGATCGTGGGACTCGAGACCGGCGGGTGCCCCCACACCGCGATCCGCGAGGACACCTCCATGAACCAGGCGGCGATCGACCGGTTGGAGCAGGAGCACCCGGACCTCGAGGTCGTGTTCGTGGAATCCGGCGGGGACAACCTCTCCGCCACGTTCAGCCCCGAGCTCGTGGACTTCTCGATCTACATCATCGACGTGGCCCAGGGCGAGAAGATCCCCCGCAAGGCCGGCCAGGGCATGATCAAGTCCGATCTGTTCATCATCAACAAGACGGACCTGGCGCCGCACGTGGGGGCGGACCTCACGGTCATGGAGGCCGATTCCCGCCAGTTCCGCGGGGACAAGGCGTTCTGCTTCACCAATCTGAAGACGGACGAGGGCCTCGAGCACGTGATCGAGTGGTTGCGCCACGACGTCCTCATGCAGGACCTCGCGTGAGCCCAGCCGCACCGGTGACCGACACGCACGCCTCCGCCGCGCCGACGGCCACGCGGGACGACGCGTCCGAGTCGGCGTCGACGACCGCGGGGACAGCTGCGACCACGCTGACTGTGGCGGCATCGGCGAACACGGTGACCGCGGCGTCGTCGTCCCCCGGAACTGCGCGAGAGACGTGGCGCGGTGAACTGGAACTGGGAATCACGGCGCGCCCGGGGCGTTCCGTGGCGACCCACCAGTTCCACCGCGGGGCGCTGCGCGTGCTGCGCCCGCACTACCTGGACGCGAGTGGGCAGGTGACCTACACGGTGGTCAATCCCGGCGGCGCGTACCTGGACGGTGACCGTTACCGCGTGGCCGTCACGGTCGGGGACGGCGCGGACCTGCTGCTGACCACCCAGTCCGCGACCAAGGTCTACCGCACCCCCGTGGGTCTTTCGACCCAGGAGATGACGGTGTGCCTGGGCTCGGGCGCGCGGCTCGAGTACCTGCCGGACCAATTGATCGCCTACCGGGACTCGCGCTACCGGCAGCACACGCTCGTGGACATGGACCCGTCCGCGACCCTGGTGCTCGCGGAGGTCGTCACGCCCGGCTGGTCCCCCACGGGCGAGCCGTTCCGCTACGACAGTGTCCGGTTGCGCACCGAGGTGCGGATGTCCGGGCGCCCCGTGGCGCTCGACAACATCCGCCTGGAACCCTCCGGGGATGAGCCGGGGTTTGACGGTGTGGGCTCGTTTGAGGGGTTCAGCCACGTGGGTTCGCTGCTGGTCCTGGATCCCCGCGTGAACGACGCCGCTCTGGCAGCCGTCCGCGCGCTGCTCACCGAGCGCGCGGGGCACCTCCGTGGCGGCGCCTCCGCCCTGGCCGTGCCCGGGTTCGCGTTGCGTGTGCTGGGCAACTCGACGCAGGAGATCGACGAGCTGATCCTGGCCGCGGTGGCCGTGGTTCGCGAACGGTTCTTCGGCCAGGGGCCCGTGAACCTGAGGAAGTACTGACGTCCGTTGGAGGTAGAGATGACGCGCACCGGTGAAAGTACGGCGGTGACCCGCACGGCAGTGAGTGAGTGGAGTCTGCGCTCCCGGGTGCTCGCAACCCTGGGCGCGGTGGTGCTGCTGCATGTCCTCGCGCTGGGCATGTTGGGTGCCGGGGCCCTGGAGAGTTCCGTTCCCTTGTCCATCGGACTCGTGGTCACGTGCTACCTCACGGGGGTGAAGCACAGTTACGACTGGGACCACATCGCCGCGATCGACAACTCGACCCGCCGGTTCATCTCCCAGGGCAAGCGACCGGCGAGCGTGGGTCTCGCGTTCAGCCTGGGGCACAGCTCGGTCGTGATCCTCGCGGGAGTCCTGGTGGTGCTCGGGGCCACGTTCGTGTCCTCGTTCATCGAGGAGGGCACCACCGCGAACACCGCGCTGGGGATCATCGGTGGCACGGTGTCCGGGGTCTTCCTGCTGGTGCTGGGAACGTACAACGCCACCGCGAGCGTGCGGTCGTGGCGGCTGCGGCGCGCGGTGGCGGACGGGCAGCGGATCACGGAGGAGGACATGCGGTCCCAGGGGTTGATCGCCCGCGTCCTGGATCGGCCGCTGCAGCGGGTCAAGAGCCCGCGCAACATCTACGTGCTCGGTTTCCTCTTCGGTCTGGGTTTCGACACCGCGAGCACCGTGTCCTTGTTGATCATCACGGCGTCCGCGTCCGTGGCAGGGGTGTCCACGTGGACCCTGATCTCCCTGCCGTTCTTCTTTGCCGCAGGCATGTGCCTGTGCGATTCCCTCAACGGACTGGCCGTGCTGCGCATGTACGGCTCCACGTGGCGCGATCCCGTGCGCAAACTCGGGTTCAACGCGGTGATCACGGGCATCTCCGCGGTCTCCGCCCTGTTCATCGCCTTCATCACGGTGGGCGCGGTGCTCAACACCGCGTTCGACCTGAACGATCCGCTCACCACTTTCCTGGCCTCCGTGGACCTGGGCCACGCGGGACTGTTGTTGATCGCGGGGCTGCTCGCGGTGTGGGGCATCTTCGCTCTGGTTCACCGCTCGTCGTGGCGGGCCTCCCCCGCCCTCCACTGACGGGAGCGTAGCGCCAGAACGGTCCACGTGACGAGTACGAAGGGCCACGTGTACGGCGCGACCCCCACGGCCGTGATGACCCACCACAGCGGCACGGTGAGCGCGGCGGCCAGGACGGGCACCCCGATCCGCAGGATGCGGGACCCCCGCGCGGGGAACGCGACACCGAGCGCCACGGTCACGAGCATCGCGCCGTAGCCCAGCAACCCGGATGCGGCGGGGCCCTGCCCGATCCCCACGAACCCGGCGAGCGTGCCCACCAGGGTCCCGGCCGCCGCCCACACACCGGCCCGCCACCCGGCGGCGAACATCCCCGCGAGCACCAACAGCCCGCCCAGCACGGAACCGCCCAGGATTACCTGGTGCGCTCCCCGCACGGCCCCGGCGAGTACGTCGTGCACGGGGGAGCCCAGGGGCACCACGGCTCCCTGGGTCCGTTCGAACGGGGCCGCTACGGCCACCGCGATGCTGTTGACCAGGCAGAACGGCCCCGTGAGCAGCGGAAGGGATTCGGGCCACGAGAGTTTGGGGGCGCCCCACACGATCAGCGCGCAGACCGCCGAACCCGCGAGGGTCCACAACGCCGCGGGGATCCCGGGCCCGCACGCGAGCACCGCGGCACACCCCGTCAGGGCACCGTTGAACCCGTGCAATCCCTGGTCTACCTCTGCGGGGATCACCCCGGCTCGGCTCCGGGCCAGGGCCCTCGCACCGACCCGTGAGCTCTCGGGATCGTGTCCCGGGATGCCACTCCGGGCCCGGGTCCCGCCCTCCCGGAGACGGTGCAGGCCCCGCGCGTCGTCCCACCCGGCGAGCGCCAGCGCACACCCTGCCTGGACCGCCGCCCCCGCGAGCGCGGCGAGCGCGAACCACGCGGACGCCACCGTCATGGCGGCGAGCGCGAACACCGCGGGGCCCCATCCGGCCTGCAGGAAGATCTGGCCTTGGGCCCGGACGATGCCGCGGAGGAAGTTCATGCCCCTATCCTCCTACCGTCATCCCCAGGTCGCGACCCATGTCCCGGGTGCAGCACCCATGATATGCGCCACGGATCCCACGCGGTGCCACCCGGCGGCGCACACACGGATACCCTCGAACCACTGACCCCGCTCACCGGAAGCCGCCCATGTTGATCCTCATCGCCGCCCTGCTCGCCGTGCTCGTGGGTACCGTCCTGCAACGGGTGTCCGGCACCGGGGTGGGCCTCGTGGTGGCACCGGTGCTGTCCCTGATCATGGGTCCCGGCCCGGGAGTCCTCGCGACGAACGCGGCCACCACGTGCTCCGGTTTCCTGATCACCCTGTCCGTGCGCCGATTCGTGGAATGGCGGCACGCGGCGGTGCTGGTCGCGTCCGCCGTGCCCGGGATCGTGGCCGGAGCGCTCGTGGTGCGCTGGGTGCCGAGCGCGTGGTTGCAGGTGGCCGTGGGTGCGGTGGTGCTCGCGGGCCTCGCCGTCACGCGCTTCTCCCCCGCGACCCCCGAGCTCTCCCGTCGCAAGGCCATGGTCCCGACCGGGGTGATCGGGGGATTCTTCAACTCCACCGCGGGTGTGGCGGCCCCCGCCATGGTGATCTACTCGCGCGTGACCCGCTGGGACCAACACCGGTTCGCGGCCACGATGCAGCCCGTATTCATGTCCATGGGGGCCTTGTCGGTGGTCTCCAAACTCGCGGCCGGGGTGCACTTCGCCCTGCCCGTCCCCGCGCTCGCGGCCGTGGGCGCGCTCGTGCTCACGGTCCTGGCCGGGATCGCGGTGGGGACCTGGCTGTCCCGCCACCTCACCAAGGCGACCGCGCAGAAACTGGCCATGGCGCTCGCGGCCGCGGGCGGCGTCGTCGTCCTGTTGCGCGGCGCGGCGACCCTGGTCCTCGGCTGAGCACGGCCGCCCCGCGACGACCCGGCATCATCCGCCATACGGGCGCATTCGTCACGGGACGACGACGCCGCTGCCCCTGCTACCGCGCGGCCGCCGCCTCGAGCGCGTCCAGGTCGCGCACCTCGTGCCGCCGCCCGTAGGCCATGACGCCCAGGCACAGGGCCGCGATCACGGCACCGGAGGCGAACAGCCACGGGTAGGACGTGAACCGGGCGATCAGTGCGAGGACCATGGGCACGAAGAAGCCCATGTAGGTCAGGGAGTAGAAGACCGCGGTGAGTCCCGCGAGGTCGTCCGGGCGGGCGATGCGTTGGACCTCCTGCAACCCGGAGACCAGCACGAGCCCGTAGCCGCAACCCAGGACCCCGGAGGCCGCGAGGACCACCAGGATGTTCAGGGTCGAGGCGGCGGCCACCCCGGTGAGCATGCCCAGGATCACCGCGACCATGCCCACGGCGAGCGAACGGATGGAACCGTCCCGGTCCAGATGACGGCCCAGGGGCTGGATGAAGAACCCGCAGCCCAGGCCCACCAGGCACATGAGCCCCGAGAACGCGATGCCGTAGTCCGGGCCCACGACGTCCGCCATGAGCGCCGGGAGTATCGCGTACGAGGACGCCGCGCATCCGAACACCCAGGGCGCGGACGGCGCCACCACGAACCAGAACCGGTGCTGACGCGTGGCCGGGATCTTCAGATCGGACAGGAGGGAGCCGTGCGGTGCGCTTGCGTAGCGGGTCTCGGGTGCTCCCGCGACCAGCAGGACCGCGGGCAGACAGATCAAGAGGTTGATCACGTACGGCAACACGGTTTGCAGCGGGGCGAACTGGGCGAGCGTCGCTGCGATCACGGCACCCAGGGCGAAACCGGCCGTGAGCGACAGGGACGCCCTGCGAGCGCCCGAGACTCGCTCCGGGTGCTCCTCGTACGGCCGATCGGAGAGCTCCTTGATCCACGAGGTCCCCACGGCCATGCCCAGTCCCAGGGCCAGCCCGGAGAAGACCCGGCCCACGAAAAGCAGCACCAGACTCCCGGCCCCCATGGCCAACAGGATGCTGCCCACCATCGCGAGGATGGGCGCGGGGATCATCAGTGCCCGCCGCCCGTGCCGATCGGACAACGGCCCGCCGATCAACAGGGCCGGCACGATCCCCAGGACGTACGCGGCCAGGAGCATGTCCACGGCCACCTGTTCGTACCCCTCCACCGTGCGGTACATGACGAGCAACGGGGTGAACTCATTGCCACCCCACGCCACCGCCAACAGCGCCGAACTGACCCTCATCCAGGGTTTCACACTCATGACACGATCCCTTCGTACACGCGCTGCAAATGCTCCGCCAACAGGGCTTCCACCCGTTCCGTATCTTTTTCCCGAACGCCCGCCACGATCTCCGCGTGCTGCGCCAGGATCTCGTCAGACCGCTCCTGGGCCGTGCGCACCGCGGTGGCGATCAACCGGATCTGCCGGTCCCGCAACCCCTGGTAGAAACCGCTCAACAGACTGTTGCCCGCGGCCTCCACGAGAGCGGTGTGGAACGCGGCATCCAGCTCACCGAATCGCGGCGTGCCCGCAGCCTTTCGCTGCTGTTCCAGGAGGTCGGCGAGGGTGTCGGGCAGATCGGGATCCCCGATCGCCTCCTTCACGCTCGCGCATTCCACGACCCGCCGCGCAGCGAGCACCTCGCGGGACTCGTGCGGGCCCACCGGCACCACGAGCGCACCACGCTTGGGGTAGAGCCGCATGAGCCCCTCCACCTGGAGCCGCAGGAACGCCTCACGGACCGGAGTCCGGGAGACCCCCAGCTCCGTGGCGAAGACGCCCTCGGACAACATGTGCCCGTCCAGCTCCCCCGTGAGGATCCTGGCCTTGACGTGCTCGTACGCGCGCTCGGCCGCGTTGTACGCCATGGTGCTCCCTGTTCGACGTCGCTCCGGCCGGTTCCGTACCCGCTGGCACGGCCGCGTGCCCCGGGGTGTGGGGCGAGCGGCAACCCGCGGCGATCAGTCCGCGGGTTGCATAGATACAAGCTGCATACTAAGTGTCGCACGTCACTCGGGCAACCGGGACGAGTGGCTCCGCAGCGTCGTCGAACTATGCTGCGCCGTCGCAATCCGTAGCGCGGTCCAACTCTGCCGATCCGAACCCACGGGACCGAGGCCCGTGCCGGATCAGTGCTCCATCTCGTACAGCCGCCGAGCCCGGACGCGCGCCTCGTGGTGCACGGCGGCGTCGGGATTCACGAGTCGGTAGCACGCGAAACCCAGCAGCACCGCGATCGCGTGCCCGATGGCCGTCCATCCGAAATCCAGGCCCATTCCCCCGGCCGCCGCGGCCACGAGCCCCGCGGCCCACAGGAGCCTGCGGCGCGCGGAACCGTGATAGGTGGCCAGCGCGGCGAACGCGAAGAACCCGTAGCTCGCGCCCACGTCGATCCGTTCCGGGATCAGGTCGGGATTCGGGAAGGCCTGGGCCTCCCACATCTGCAGTGCCGCGGTGGACACGGTGGCACCCACGTGCCCGATCACGAAGCCGGCGAACACGCGCCGCCACCCGGAGCGATGTTCCCTGGGCACCACGACCAGGGAGAACGCGACCCACCACACCGCGAGCTCGATGGGTGAGACGTACATGGCGCTGCGCAGCAGAACGGTCACCGGATTGATGCCCAGCTAATGCAGACTCGTGGACTGCTCCACGAGGAACTCTCCCTCGCCGAGCGCGCCCTGCCGCTCGTGGTCGTGGCGTTCGACCAGCACGCCCCGCAGCAGAGCCCGGACACCGTGAACGGCATGGCGGTCGCGGGCGGGTTGATCCCCGCGGTGATCTTCCTGATCGTCATGCTCATCATGGCCGGCTACCCGCTCACGGAGGCAAAGTTCAAGGACATCATGAAGTCCATCGAGGCCAACCGTTCGCTGCGCCATGAGTAGCTGCACCCCGGTGAGGTCCCGGCTCCCGCGGGGACCCGCACCGACCGCCTCGGCCCCACGGCCCTGGATTCCCTCCCCATGACCACCCAGGGCACGTCCGTGCCGTCCGAGCGCGGCGACGGGTCCGGCCCGTCCACACGCTGATCCGCCATAATCGAGCGGGCCCACCGTTCCAGAGAGGAAACACCATGAAGATCACCGAAGCCAAGGTCATCGTCACCAGTCCCTCACGCAACTTCGTGACGCTCAAGCTCACGACCGACGAGGGTGTCACCGGGATCGGTGACGCGACCCTCAACGGCCGCGAACTGGCGGTGGCCACGTACCTGTCCGACCACGTGGCACCCCTGCTGATCGACCGCGACCCGGCAAACATCGAGGACACGTGGCAGTTCCTGTACCGCTCCGGCTACTGGCGCCGCGGCCCCGTGACCATGGCCGCGATCGCCGCGGTGGACATGGCCCTGTGGGACATCAAGGGCAAGGTGGCCGGCATGCCGGTGTACCAGCTGCTCGGTGGCGCCTCCCGCCGCGGGCTGTCCACGTACGGCCACGCCTCCGGGCGGGACACCGAGGAGATCTTCGACTCGATCCGCTCCGAGCAGGAGCACGGCTACACCGCGATCCGCGTGCAGTCCTCGGTCCCGGGGATCACCGCGCTGTACGGCGTGGCCGCCCAGCCGCAGGCCTCCGGCGAGCGCTCCGACTACCAGCCGGCACAGCGTGCCGCGCTGCCCACGGAGGAGGACTGGGACACCCGCGCGTACCTGAGCCACATTCCGTCCGTCTTCGAGGCCGTGCGCAACGAGTTCGGCCCGGAGCTGCCCCTGTTGCACGACGGCCACCACCGCATGACTCCCATCCAGGCCGCCAAGCTCGGCAAGTCGCTCGAGCCCTACGACCTGTTCTGGCTCGAGGACTGCACCCCGGCGGAGAACCAGGAGGCCCTGCGGCTGGTGCGTCAGCACACCACGCAGCCGCTCGCCATCGGCAAGGTCTTCAACACGATCTGGGACATCAAGGACCTGATCTCCGAACAGCTGATCGACTACGTGCGCTGCGCGTCCACGCACTTCGGCGGGATCTCCCCGCTGAAGAAGGTCATGGACTACGCCGCGATGTACCAGGTCAAGTCCGGCTTCCACGGCTCCACGGACGTCTCCCCCGTGGGCTTCGCGGCGCAGCTGCACGTGGGCATGGCCATCCACAACTTCGGCCTGCAGGAGTACATGCCTCACTCGGAGAAGACCAACCAGGTCTTCCATCAGCACATGACGTTCGAGAACGGTCTGCTGCACCCCTCCGACACCCCGGGCCTGGGCGTGGAGATCTACGAGGATGAGGCGGAGAAGTACGAGTACACCACCGCGCACCTGCCCTACAACCGCCTCACCGACGGCACGGTGCACGACCGGTGAGCGGGGTGAGCACGGACATCGCACCGCTCGTGGTGGTCATGGGCGTCTCGGGGTCGGGCAAGACCACGATCGGTACGCTCGTGGCCCACGAGCTGGGTGTGGACTTCGTCGACGGGGACAGCCTGCACCCCATCGAGAACGTCCAGAAAATGGCCTCGGGCACGCCGCTCGACGACGACGACCGCTGGCCCTGGCTCGAGATCGTGGGCCGCACACTGCACGAGCGGGGTGAACAGCACGAGGGCATGGTGATCGCGTGCTCCGCGCTCAAGCGCAAGTACCGGGAACGGATCCGCTCGCAAGCGCCGTCGGCGTTGTTCCTGCACCTGGACGGGTCCGTGGCGGTGCTGACCCGGCGGATCGAGGGCCGCAGCGGGCACTTCATGCCGGCCACGCTGTTGCAGTCCCAGCTGGACACCCTCGAGCCGCTCGCGCAGGAGGAGGGCGGCTACAAGCTCGACATCGATCAGTCCGTGCCGGACATGGTGAACGAGGCAGTGACCAAGCTGCGGGCCATCGCGGCGGCGAACTCGTAGTCCACGCCTTCGCGGCAAGCATCCGAAGCGTCCCAGGGTGCTCGACAGGGCACCCCGGGACGCTTCTTCGATGCGCGTGCCCGTCCGCGACCCGGGACGACGGCGCCGGGCCCGGGGCCGTCGTCAGCCTCGCCGGGTCGCCGGCATCGAACCGGTAGTCCCGCCCCTCACCCCCTGCGCAGCAGGACCGCGACCTCGTAGTGTCCGGTGTGGGGAAACATGTCCAGCAGTCGTGCTTCCACGGGCCGCAAGGACGGCATCCGGCCCAGGTCCCGCGCGAGCGTCGTGGCGTTGCACGACGAGTACACGACGTGACCCACCGATGAGTTCTCGAGCCACGCACACAGGGACGCTTCCAGCCCGCGGCGGGGCGGGTTGACGATCGCGAGCTCCGGGGTGCCGGGCAGATCCGCGGGGGTCGCGGCGGCGTCGTCGGCGAGGAAACGCACGGAGCCCGGGCCCTCATCCGGTAGCTCCATGGCGCGGGCGGTGTCCCGGGCGGAGGCCACGGCCTCGGCGGAGATCTCGGTGCCCACGACCTCGCGCGTGGGAGCGGCGACATGCAGCGCGAAACCCCCGACCCCGCAGTACAGGTCCCACACGCTCGCCGGGTCCACGGCGTCCACCCAGTCCGCGACCTGGCGGTACAGCTGCTCCGTGACCCGTGTGTTCGTCTGGAAGAACGAGCGCGGCCGGACTCGCAGGTCGATGCCGTTGACCGGCATGATCAGCTCGCCCTGCCGCGAGAGCAGGATCTCCTCGGCGCCCTCGATCACGGCCTTGTGCTCGGGCTGGATGTTCACGGAGAGCACGTCCGCGTGCGGCACGAGCTCGCGCAGCAGATCCGTGTTGTCCCGGATCTTGGCCAGCTGCCCGGTGCTGCGCAGCACGAACCGGATCATGAGCCGCCCGTCCGGGTTCCCCGTGACGATCAGGTGTTTGAGCTCGCCGCGCCGCTTGGCCACGTCGTACGGCAACAGCCGCACCCTCGCGATGAACTCGGCGAGCGCGTGGAGCGCGCGCGTCACGGGTTCGGGGTAGAGCGGGCAGTCGCGCAGGTCGATCCCGCGGCCCCCGCGGTCCAGGATGCCTAGGGTCGGTGCGCCGACCTTCCCGGCCACGACCATCTTGGCCTTGTTGCGGAACCCCGCCTCCACGGACGCGACCGGCTCGAGCCACCGCGGCTCACCGTGTGAGTCCACGAGGTCGCGCACGAGCTGTTGTTTGCGAGCGAGCTGCCGCGCGTAGGGTACCTCGATCACCGTGCAGGATCGGCACAGGTCCCGATCGTAATATCCGCATTCCACCCGCTCGATTCTACGACGACGCCGCACGCGCCCCTTCCCCACTCGGGCCGCCCGCCCGCTGGTAATCCCGGCGGTATCGTGACAGCGTGGCACGGACACCACCCCTTCCGCCCGAGGACCTGCCATGAGCACCCCGCACCCCTCCCCCGCCGCGATGCGCGGCCGCAAGGACCCCGCACTGGGCGTCCGCCCGGTGGACTACACCTCGTGGCGTCCTTCCGAGCGGCAAGGGGACGCGGACGCCGTCGGCGATGACTCCGAACCTCGGGCCGGAGCAGCGCCGGACGGGACGCCTCGGTCAGGTCCCGGGCCCCGAACAGTTCCCGGCGCGGACGGCACCCGTGCTGTTCCTGCCGCGGACGGGGCACCCAAACCGGGCCCCGGGCCGCGCACGGTCCCCGCCGGGGAACCCACCACGCCCATCGCGTCCGAAGCACCACGCGAGCTCACGGTGGACCCGCAGCTCGCGGAGTTCGTTCGCCTGTTGCGCGCGGGCATCACCCCCGACACCACTGCCCCCGAGCGTGCGTTCTACACCGTGGACTCCGATCTGTCGGGGGCCCCGGCGCTCGAGGTACCCGCGGACGGCGTCGTCGTACAGGGCGTGTGGGATGTGAGCGAGAGCGCGCTGCAAGCCGTCGTGGCGGACCCCGAGGACACCTGGACTGCGGACCTCGGGCGCACCGACTACTACGTGCGCGGCCGGCTGTGCGTGCAGGTGACCCGGGCGGAGCACCGCGTGGTGGGGATCTACCGCAGCGGGTGGGCGATCGCCCGGCGCCCGGACGAGACCTGGGCGGACACCCCCGACTCCCTCGACCACACCGGCGCGAAACCCGGGGGCAGCGGCACCCGCTATCCCACCAACCGCAGGGAACTGCTCGAACGGTTGCGCGGGGCGGGCTTCGAAGTCACCACGTCCGGGCCCACCCACGGGAAGATCACCCACCCGGACGTCCCCGGTAGGTTCCTGCCGTTCTCCTCGACGCCGTCCTCGCAGCGCTATGGCCGCCACGTGACCACTGCGGTGAAGCGGGTCTTCGGGATCGACCTGCGGGACCCCGCGAAAACCCGGTAACTGCCCTAAGTACCCCCTAAAGGGAGGGCAGGCATTTCCCCTCGGGAACCCCGGAATCACGTGCCAAAGGCGTATGCTTTTGCACAGTTCACTCCGCCCGTCCCGGGGAAAATGGTTAGTCTGGGCAAAAGTTCGTCAGGGGGCAAGCGCGCCGAGGTTCTTGGGGAAGAACCGGACGCCCGCGGCGGAGACACGTATTACTTGGGGGATCATTCATGCTCACGTACTCGCAGCTGCGCCGTTCCAGGCCCGGCCACCGCTCACGCGTTCGCGAGGAGGACTCCGTACGCCACGGGTGGGTGCCTGCCGGGAACCGGTGGATCGCGGTGGACGTGCACGAACCCACGGCCACCGAGCGCGGCGGGACCGTCATCATCGTGGGGTCCCCGGGACGCGATCGCGTGACCCTGACCCGCAGCATGATCCACACGGCCCGGGCGCTGGCCGCTCACGGGTGGCGTGTGGTGCGCCTCGACTGGTCCGGGACCGGTCAGAGCCCCACCGCCGAGGAAGCCGTGGACGCCGGACTGTGGGTCGACGACCTGATCACCGTCCGCGATTGGGCGAGCTCCCACGGTCCCGTCCACGGGGTGGGCTTCAGCCTGGGCGGCACCGTGCTCGCCGCCACCGGGGATCATGGCTGGGCCTCCCGGCTGGTGCTGGCCCCCGTGTCCGGTAAGCAGTGGGTGCGCCACCAGAGCGCGCTGCGCCGCATGGGCGGGCCCGACCTACCGCCCCGCGTGAGCGAGGGCACGGAACTGATGAACCTGCAGCTGTCCTCGCACGGCGCGGCCGCGCTCAAGGCGCTTCCCGAGCCCGCGGACGGTCCCGATCGTCGGATCCGCATCCTGTCCGACGAAGAAGCAGGCGCCCTCCCGATCAACGTGCACCCCCGCGCGGCTGCCGTCCCCGCCCGTCTGATCGCCACCGTGCGCACCGCGCTGGACGCCGCCTCGGCCGGGACGACGCCGGATGACACCGCTCGTCCCGACGGGGACGGCCTGGTCCCCGAGCAGGAGATCACCGTGGACGTGGCCGGGACACCCGTGGTGCTGCGGCGCTCGACCAGCGGGGCCGCCCGACGCCCGGCCATCATCACCGAGCCGGTGACCCGCGACCACGACGCCCCCGGGCTGGCGTTCATCTCCCCGGGTTCGGAGGTCATGGAGGCCTCCGGCGGTCTGTGGCTGCGCACCGCGCTGCTCGCGTCCGCGCGCGGCGCCGTGTGCTTGCTCGCCGAACGCTCCGACACCGGTGAGCTCGTGCGCTCGGACATCACGCAGGACTCCAACCCGTACGCTCACCACACGCTCACCGAGTCCCGGGAACTCGTGATGCACCTGAGCGAACTCACGGACGGTCCGCTCCTGGGGGCGGGCATCTGTCTGGGCGCGTGGGGCCTGGTGGCCTCGGCCCACGGACTGCCCGCAACCGTGAGCGAACGACTCACGCTCATGGTCATCAACAACGTTGCGTGGCAGCGGGCACCGTGGCGCTACTGGCGCCAGGGCCTGCGCGGCGGCCCCCTGGCCCCAACCCTGCCCGGGCAGGACGAGGCGGCGGCAGCGCCGTCGTCCGCTCCCGCCGCCGACGACGCACCCGCCGGCTCCCGCTGGGATGCCGTCCTGGCCGGGCTCAACGCCTACGTGGGGACGACGGCGCGCACCGTGGTACGCGGCACCCGTCACCGCGCCCGCAACGCGTCACCTCGGGTCAATGCGCTCGCGGCCGGGGTGGGGGTCATCGACGTCCCGCAACCCACGCTGCGCCGGCTCGCCAAGATCCCCGGACTCACGGTGGACGCGGTCTTCGGACCCGCCGATGCCAAGCACTGCGGGGTCACACCTCAGCGCCTGGGCCCGCGCAGCACGCTCACCGTCCTGGACCCGTTGGACCACTCGCTGTTCGCCACGGAATCGTGCCGCCGGATGGTGGATTACGTCCTGGCGTACGTGCCCGAGGTGTGAACCGCGGCGTGTACGGGACAGCGGGCCGATGACAGCCGCCGGCAAATGACTCAGGAGCCCCGCACGGGTGGCGTTGCCAGCACGTGCGGGGCTCTCTCGTCGATACGGCTCATGGGGCCGTCATGAGGTGACGCTTCACCCGGCCCGTTGATAGATCGTCGGCTACTCGGACTCGGCGCCCACCGGAACCGATGGGACGCCCAGCGCCCGCACCCGCGTGGCCGCACGACCCTCGTCGGTGAGGGCTCCGCTGACCGGAACGTGCACCGTCTCACCCGGGAGCACATGGACGTAGCCGTCCTCGGCCACGGCCCCGCGGGGCAGGTCCAGTGCCACGAATCGCGCAAGTCCGAACGCCGTCACGGCCACCGACCACTCCCCCTGTTCCGTCCTGACCCAGTGAGCGTCGAGTCCCGGATCGGGTGCATCGTTGCGTCGCGGTCCGCCGGTCAGGTGGACGTCCCGGGCGAGCACACACCCGGAGGGGTTCACGAGCTGGGCGGACACGGCGTCGTACTCCCGCTCGCCGAAACCGTACGCGTGGTCAAGGTCCCGGAACGTACCGTCCGCGAGGTCCGCGCGGATCACGGTCTCGCCGCGCGCGGGCACCGTGACCGGGATGTCGAGGGGTTGCTGGCAGCCGCCGTGCACCGTGGCCACGGTCAGTCGCAGCGTGGCCGTGAGCGGGGTCGGGCCGTCGTTCCAGACATGGACGGGTAGTCCGTCGCCGCCGGCGGGGAGGAAGGACACGGCCACGGGCGCGCACGCCCGGCGCATCCCGTACCACGCGGCGGTGGGCCGCCCGGAAGCATCCAGGACACCCCACCCGGGCCCCGCGGCCATGGACAGCGCCGAGAGCACGAGCGCTCCCTGGCACGGCGACTCCTCGCTGCGCCACTGGGCGAAAGTCCGCTGGAACACGTGGGCGAGCGCGGCGCGCTCGTACTCGAGGCGCTCGACGTGACCCGTCCCTGCGCTGTCGGACGCGGGCTGCCCCGGGGTCGCCAGACCGGCGTCCGGATCGCTGTCCCGGTCCAGGAACAGTCGGTGGACATAGATCGCGGTGGTGTCCTCGAAGGTCCATTCCGCCCCCGGGTCGTGGGCCACACCGGCGCGCCACGCGTCCGCGGAATCCCCATCGTCCAGCGGACCGTCCGTCCCGAATTGCTCCCGCACCGCGGCGGGTTCCGGCGGCACCGCGAAGGCCAGCGCCTCCGCCGCGAACCGCACCCCGCGGGTCACCGCGTCCTCGAGCGGTCGCCCGTAGGCCCCCACCCCGAAGTAGTGGGACACGCCGTCGGCCGCGTCCGTGGGAGCGACGGTCGGCACCGACGACGACGCCGCCCGCTCCCCCGAGGCCTCGCCCGTCTCGTACGCGTGCTGTGCGGCGTCCAGGTCCGCGTCCGAGCACGGAGAGGACGGAACGACCACCACGTCCGCATCGGCCTCCCCGACCGCACGGGGAACGTCCCGCAGGACCACGTCCGTGCGCCACTGCTCGGCGGGCCGGCCTGCGAGCACGGGGGCCTGGATGACCTCGGTGCCCCCGGAGATCACGACCGTGGACGGATGAGAGGCCAACCGCGAGGCGAGGTATCGGACCTCGTGGCGCAGCCCGGCGCGCCACTCGGAATCGTCCGGCGGGTCCTGAGGCCCCAGGGCCACGTCTTGCCAGACCATGAGACCCAGCTCGTCGCACGCGCGGTGGAAGTCCTCGGTCTCGTAGCACGCCGTTCCCGGGACGCGGATCATGGTGCTGCCGCCCGCGTGCAGGCGTTCCAGCACGTCGCGGGTGCGCTGCGGGTCTGCGGCCACCTCGAAGGGGTCCGCACCGGCCCACACGGCACCCCTCGCGAACACGGGGACGTCATTGATCCGCAGGGCCAAACCGCGATGGTCCCGGTCCCGCGGTTCGGCACACACCGACCGGAACCCCACGGCGTACGTGCATTCCCCCTGCCCGGTGCGCACCCGCACCCGGTACAGCGGTTGCTCGCCCATCCCGTGCGGCCACCACATCGCGGGGTCGGGCACGGTCACGTCCACGGTGAACGTTTCGCGCGATGTGGCATCGGACGCGGTCACGACGCGCTCGGCGGTCACCGGCTGCGCGTCCACCTCATAGGGAGGCTCCACGGTGATGTGTACGGTTTCACGCGCATGTTCCACCGCAGCGCCGCGGGCCACCGGAACGTCCGGGTCCGCTGAGCATCCGACGTCCGCCAGCTCCGCGGCCGCGCCCGCGCTCCCGGCCGTGTCCGCGTAAAGATCCGGGGTCGTACCCGTGGTCGGGCCGAGTTCCACGGTCACGACGCCGCTACCGTCCTCCCCGACCCGCGTGCGCACCGCGCGCGGTACGAGTCCGAGCGAGGGGTGGGGGGTGTCGTCGTCGGCGGAAGAAAGAAGTGGGACAGCGCGCAGGCCGCCCCACGGACCCAGGACGGGCAGCGCACCGGGCCAGTCGATCGAGCCGATCAGCGGGGTGCGGCGCCACCGCAGGGAGCGGTCGGACACGAGCGGCGACAACCAGCGGGCGCGCGGCTTGCGCGGCACACTCACGGACGCCGTGGGCAGGACCCGCAGGGCGATCTCACACGGCCCGGACGGTAGCTCCACGATCACGTCCCACGGTGCGAAGGCACTGTGGGACTCGTGCACGACCCGGTCCGCGACCAGCAGCTGCGCCACGGTGGCCACGCCCGTGGACATGAACCGGTGCCGACTACCGGCGGTGGTGACCCGGGTGCGGTACTCCCACACTGTGTCGGGACCGTCAGTGGCCAGCACGGTGGCCACGCGGTCCTCCCCGAGGGCGTCCCGCAGGGCACCGGACACCGTCCCCGGGACCCGCGCGGGAATCCCACGAGCGAGGGCATCGCCCGGGTCCTGCGACGGGTCGAGGCGCCGGAGCGTCCACGCGGCGTCGCGCACCCCGGTCACTCCCCCAGGCCCAGGGCCTCACGCACCACGCGCATGCCCGCGGTGTGCCCGGCCACGAACGCCTCCGCGGACGAGTCGATCCGCGGTGTCCTGCCCGAGGCCGCCCGGGCGAGCTTGAACTGCAGGGCCTTGGCGGCGCCGGCGGCGGCGTCGAACTGCTCGGCGGCCTCGATCAGCTGCTCCGCGTCCAAGTCGCTCGGCCACTCCTGCGCACCGCGGGACAGGTACCGGCACGCGTGGGCGGCGAGCCCGGACGTGAGACCGGCCTGGCGCGTCGTCGCGAACGAGTACTGGTGGAAGTACTCCATGCCCCGCTCGGCGAGCACCGGGACGTGCTCCCGGATCGCGGCCACGAGCCGGTCGGCCGGATCGGGGTGCGCGGTATTGCCCGTCCCGGCGTCCGGGGCGCGGCGCAGGTGCCCCCGCGCGATCTCGACGGCGCGCTGCCACAGCGCCTCGGGCGCCAGGGACCGGATGCCGTCCAGTCGCACGAGTTCCACGTACGGGTACGGGACCCACCCGGAACCCACACCCGTGCCCAGCGCGTTGTCGAGGTCCTCCCCGTGCAGCACGTGGACACCGTCGTTGTGCAGGTAGACGAGTTCCCCCGCGACCGGATCCAGGCGCAACGGCACGATGGACGTCTTGGTATGGGCCCGCCCGTAGGACACGCCCTCGGTATCCGGGAGGTGATAAGCGTCCACCTCCACGATCAGGGCGTCCCCGCGGGACATCACCAGCTGCACGTGTTCGGCCAGGGGCCGCCACGTGTCGTACTCCCCCACCGTGAGGCCGTAGAGCGTCTCAAGGTCCTCCTGCCGGGGCTTGAGGAACTCCCACTGGTCCCCCAGGAAGTCCGCGCTGAACGCGGCCCCGAGCATGGGCAGCGGGTCCAACCCGAGGGTCGCGGTGAGACCGATCCACACGTCCATGTAGCAGTTCGTGGGTGACCACGGTTCCGCCGGGTCGTGCAGGACGGAGCGCGGTGCGTTCGCCACGGTGAGCGACTCGCACCCGCGCACGGCCAGGACCTCGTGGCCGAAGGGCTCCCGCACGGACGCGGTACCCGCCGACCCACCGTGGTTCACGGTCACGGCGGTCATGGCAACCCCAGTTCCTGACGCACGGTCGCGGGCCACGCGGCGGTGTCGAAACCGTGGCGCATGGCCAGGGCCAGGGCCACCCGCTCCAGACCGAAGCCGAAGCACGCGGAGTGGGCCACGGCGCCGTCGGCGGTGTGCAGGTGGAAGCTCTCCCCGAAGTGGTCCTCGTGCAGGTTCGCGGAGGCGATCGCGGTGGGATGCCCCGGGTAGACCTCCGTGAGGATCTCGAACTTCAACTGCGCCTCGCGCTGACCCGCGCTGAGCAGGCGCCCCGCGCGGCCGAAGAACGGGTCGTTGGCGGTGTCCGCCTGGACCTCGAGCCCCAGGGAGCTCAGCAGGTTGGTCCCCGCCTCGAGCCACTTCTCGCGGTGCTCCCGGGCCTCCTGCGGCGTGCCCAGGCACACCGCCTCGAACATCCGGAAGGTCACGAAACGCATGGGGTCCGGGCTGGGCTCGTGGCGGTAGCACTCGCCCACGAGCTCGAACACCGAGCCGTCCACCTGCGAGCCCTCGAGGTACGCGTACAAGGGGTGGCACACCGCGGGGACCAGCGCGTGGCCGGCCGGGGTGAGCTGGGCGGACCAGTCACCGTGCTCCTCGTACGTGGCGAGCAGCTCACGGTGAGCCTTGTTGTCGCCCTCGAACGCGGAGATGGTCCCGAGCAGTTGTGGGAAGGACGCGACGTAGTCCGTGCGCTCGAGCAACCGGGTCCCGTTGACCGGTGGGAAGCGCAACCGGCGCGTGCCGGCGTCCGGGGACAGCCGCGCCGCGACCTTGCGGGCCGCGGCGGCGATGCCCTGCACGACGTCCTCGGCCTGCGGACCGAGCCCGGTCACGCCGTCCCCGAGGGTGGGCAGGAACCAGCCGTGGGCCTCGAGGCCCCCGCGGAAGGTGTCCTGCAGCTGGGAGAGGTCCTGTGTGGTGTCCGTGGCGCTCATCGTTGCCCCCTGGAAACGAGTTGGAGTGTGGCGGTGTGGAGCAGGATGCGGTCGTTGTTGACCATGACCGAGGGCCCGATGCTGTCCCGGTACAACCGGGCCAGGCTCACGGGCGAACGATTGGCGAAAGCGGTGATGCCCACGATCACCATGGCGTCCCCCACGATCCGGCGCACTGCTTCCGCGCCCGAGACCTTGAGGGTGTTCATGGCGATCGCGAACTGCATGGACTCGGTCACGGCCGGATCGTCCCACGCGGCCTCGTAGCGGGCCACGCTCGCGCGCACCACGTCCGTCATGGACTGCAGCTGCACCTCGAGTTCCGCGAGCCGCAGCGCGGACGGCGGTGTGGTCCCCGGGGTCTTGCGCGCGGCCTTCTGCACCACGGACCGGGCGGTGAGCCCGGCCTGGGTAGCCATGCCCAACCACGCGGAGGCCCACAGGCAGTGGGCCGCCGGGAGCATGGTCTGCGCGGAGATCGTCTCGAACAGCACCGTGAACATGGCGTCCGCGGGCGTGGTGGCGTCCAGCTCGAAGGACTCGGAGCACGTGCCCCGCATCCCCAGGGCGTCCCAGCCACGCTGGCGGTCCAGCTGCAGGTTCTCGGCCTCGACCACCAACAGCACCTGGTCGCTCGACGCCGCGTCCTCGCTGCGCCGCGCGGTCACCAGGATCGCATCCGCGTACGCACCGTAGGAGATCACGGGGCAGCTCTTGTGCAGGGCCACCCGGCCGTCCTCGATCGGGCGCACGGCGCACGTGGAATTGCGGGTGTCCCCGCCGATCTGGGCCTCGGTCGTGGCGGAGGCCAACAACAGCCCCTCGGCGGCCACACGGCGGGTGTAGCCCCGCAGGAAGTCGGTGTCCGCGTGGCGGGTGAGGCACAGCACCTGGGAGTGGTGCATGGCCAGGATCATGGCCGTGGAGGTGCACTCCCGACCCACGCGCTCGAGCATCCGGCACAGCTCGGTGATGCTGTAGCCCAGCCCGCCGTCCGCCTCCGGGATCGGCGCGGCCAACAGGCCCTGGGCGCGGGCCTCCTCGATGGCCTCCCGCGGGAACCGGGACTCCGAGTCCACCGCGTCCGCGAACTCGCGCGCCACGGCGGCCACGGCCTCCGCGCGCGCGGCGACCCGCTCGGCCCGGTCGGTGTCCTCGGCACCCCGCTGCGGGGTGTCGGTCAGTACCGCATGATCAGTCATTGTTGATCGCCTCCACGGCCTCGGTGATGGAGTTGATGGACGTGAACGTGGCCTTGGTCAGGCGCTCCTCGGGGAACTCGATGTCGAACTCGTCCTCCAGGCCCAGCATCACGTTCACGGACGCGTGGGAGGTCATGCCTGCGCGGTACAGGTCCGCATCCGCGGCGATCGTCCCGGCGTCCTCGGACAGCTTCCCGTGCTGGCCCAGCACGGAGCGGACGGTGGTCTCGATGGCGGTGGAATCCATGGGGTGAACCTCTTTCGGTTGATGTGGTGGTTTTCGATGTCCGCGCCCCGGGTACCGGTCGGCGCGGTGGTCTGGCCTCCGGTCAGGGCTGGGGTGAGCGGATGGCCAGGGCCACGGCCATCGCGAAGCCTCCGTCGTGGGACGTGCTCACGCTCCACGCCCCGAGTCCGGCGCCGCGGGCCAGGCGGGCGGCCGTGCCCCGCAGTTCCACGCGAGGGGCACCGTGGGCGTCCGCGCGGATCATGATTTGGGGCCAGGCCACGGCGTCGTCGGCGCTCGGGCGCAAGACCTTCAGCACGGCCTCCTTGGCCGCGAAGCGCCCCGCCACGGACTCCGCCGCGAGCGGGCGTCCGTCCGGACGCGTGAGGTCGGCGATCTCCTCGGGCGCGAACAGTGCCCGCAGGTACCGCTGCCCGCGCTGCGCGAGCGCTTCGGCCACGGGCGCGACCTCCTGCAGGTCGCAGCCCACGCGGGGTACGCCGACGACGCCGTCCCCTGCCTCGGTCCCGCGTGTCACGGTCACGGGCGCGCTCGTCATGACGAGCTCCGTGAGGTCACGTCCTCGAATGCCGAGGGCACCGACGGCTGGGGCGAGGTGCGCTTCACGCCCACCCGATCGGCCCAGCGCCCGAGGGCGACCGTGGCCGCGGGGGTCCAGCACGGGAACTCGTGGCCGCCGTTGCACTGGCCCGCCTGGCCGTACTCGGTGTACTGGTAATCCACTCCCTGTGACTCGAGCTCGCGCGCCATGGTCACCGTGGTGTCCTTCAGAGCGGGTTCGATGTCCCCCTCCTGGCCGTTGCCCCGGCCGGCGAAGAGTTGCACGTGGACACTCTTGAGCTCCCCGCTCCGGACCGCGGGATCGTTCGCACGCCACTGTTCCTCGGTCGTGACCGAGCCGTTGCCGAACACCGAATCGGTGCGGCCCGTGGCCTCCTGGGATCCCGTGGCGATCGTCTGCTTGGCCTCATCCGAGGACAGGTCCAGCAACCCGGACAGGCTCACGGCCTCCCCGAAGAGATCGGGACGTTGCTCGGCGTAGCGCATGGCGCCGTACCCGCCCATCGAGTTGCCGATGATCACGCGGTGCTCGCGGTCCGCCCTGGTGGACAGGTGCTGATCCACCCACGGCACCACCTGGTCCAGGTGGAATGTCTCCCAGTTCTGCGTGAGTTCCTCCTGGGACGCCCAGTCCGAGTACCAGCCCACCTTGCCCCCGCTCACGATGACAGTGATCACGGGCAGACCCTGGGTGAGCTGCTCGGCCTGACCCGCCTCGTACCACTGCAGGGCAGGGGCCTCCGTGGCACCGCTGCCCGGGAGGAGATACACCACCGGGTACTTCTTCGCGGGGTCGTAGTCCTGCGGGGTGATCACCACCACCGAGTTGCGCCCGCCCGGGGCCTCGGCAGAGACCTGGTCCGTGCTCACCGCGAGTTCCGCGGCCCGCTCCGAGAGCCCCCGCGCACCCGTCACGGTGATCCCGTGGGACGGTTGCGTGAGTTGCTGCGGGTCCGCGAAACCCACCCGGGACAGCGCGGCGTCGTCGAAACCCAGGCTCTCACCGGAGGAGGACGGCGCGTGGTCGCCGGACCCGCCGGCCGCGCAGCCGCTCAGCAGCACGGCCGTGAGGGCGCACCCGGCGAGCGCGCGGGCGCTGCGTGTTCTCAGACGGCGCACGGGACGACCTCCTCGGCGGGTGAGGGGCTCAGGCCCAGGGCGGCGTCCACGATCTCGAGGGCCGTGAGGCGTGAGGCGTGGGCCTGGAGGGAGTGGTCCAGGGCGGGCACGTGGGCCACCCTGATCCGGCGGCCCTGGCGCTGCAACCGGGCCAGACCCTCCTCCCCGCGTTCCTGCTGGAAGAGCAGACCGTCCTCCGGCCCGAAGTAGAACGTGACCTCGGCGCCCCGGGACGCGTACTCCATGACCACCTCGGGAACGTTGGGGATGTTGCGCCGGCCCAGCACGAGCCACGCGATGTACGGCATGCGGCGGCGCACCCGGTCCTTGGCGCGCGTGCGCCAGCTCGTGGTGACCTCCACGTCGCTCATGGTGCGCAGCTGTTCCAGCACGGCGTCCACGTCCCAGTTGCGATAGAGCTTGTCGTAGTAGCTCTCCGCCGCGCGCCACGCCACGTTGTTGAGCACCACGCGGGTGGTCATGGCGCTCGTGGGCGGGGCCATGGCGACCAGCCAGCCGCCCACGCACAGCCCCACCCCGGTGACTTTTTCCCCGGTGCGCTCGGCCAGCCACGCGGCACCCAGGTCCAGGTCCGCCACGCCCTGCCCCGTGTAAGGGTTGATGTCCTTGACCTCGTCCAGGCCAGCGGCGTCACCGCAGTGGTGACGCTCGATGCGCAGCGCGGGGACACCGCGCGCGGCGAGTCGGCGTGCCTGCACGGTCCACAGTCCCGTGGGCCCGTCCTTGGGGTCCGCGGACGGCGGTGCGAGCACCACCGCGCCGGCCCCGGTGCCGTCGCGGCCCACGGGGTGGGTGTAGGAGGCCGGCAAGTGGTCCGGGCCCAGCTCCAGCAGGTCCTCCTGGACCTCCGCGCCGAACTCCGCCACATGGAAGCACGCGGTCGTCGTGGGACGCCAGCCGCTCACGTCCACCCAGTCCTCCCTGTGGGACGTGGTGGGGACGGAATCGTCCAGTCGACCCACGAGGGCGGCGATCGCCTCCGGGCTCGCCTTCGCGTAGATCGCGGCCACGCCGTATAACTTCTTGGCGATGCGCCGGTCCTCCTCGCGCACCATGATCAGACCCGGGGTCTTGATCTTGCGGGGATCCGGTAGGGCGCGGATGGCCGCGGCTTCGGCGTCGGTGAAGTGTGCGCCGCCGATCTCCACGCCATCGGGGACCTCGGGCGGCAGGATCAACCCGCTCGTGCGCCGCAGGCCCGTGTACTGGCGCATGTAGACGGCGCCCGAGACCGGTTCCCACAGCACGCGCCGATCGAACGGCAGGGGTGAGGTCGCGAGCACACCCGCACCGATGCGCAGCCCGATCCCGTGCACGGGCAGAGCAGGTCCTACGAGCTCCCGCGCGGCACGGTGGGCCACCGCAAGGTCCTCGTGCCACACCTCGAGCGGGTTGCTCAGGGCCGGACGCGCACCGGATTCGGAGGTCCCGCTCCACGCCAGGCGGATCACGAGCCACCCGGATTCCGCGGCGCGCGCGGCCACGAGGCGCATGCTGCGGTGACTCACGACCTCCTCGCGCGCCAAGGCCGGCGCCACGATCACGGCGCCGCGCACACGATCGTCCGCGGGGCCGTGGACCCACGCGTGGATGGTGTGGTCGTGGTCCGTCAAGAAAGTTGCCTGCCCGGCAATACGCATGAAATCTCCCCCAGTTCTGCTCCGGTGCGCCTCAGCCGCGCCCCTTCGCACGTCCCCCGTGGCGATGGGGTGCCCTCTCGAAGACCGGGCCCCACCCCGAAGTGCGGATCGATGCCCCGAACTCCGCGTCGCTTCGGCGTTCCCCGCGGGAGTCGTGCATGTTTGCACTCATAAAGCATAGCCAGGGAGACGCCGGTCGTGACCGAGATTACCGTCCCCTAATGTGTGGTTTTACATCAAGATCACTGTTTTTCGCGCTCCCACCTGAGGCGATACCGACGTGTACCTATATGAGCCCACACAGAATTGTCACCACTGTGGTGTTAGGTGCTTGTGCACACGATTATGATGGCAAACGTCGGGACACGCGGGATTCGTGTTTCGGCGACATTCACCGCTCCCGGTGGGACAGCCATGAGGCATCGCTGCACCACGTGGCGCGGAGGCGGACTGGGGAAGTCCGCCCATTCGGGAAAAGCGGCAGCGGCTGAGCTGCTCCGCTTTTCATGGGGGAGGAGATAGCGTGGCAGCACGCGTCCTGATCATCGGACTCAACTATTCACCGGAACACACGGGCATCGCGCCGTACACCGCCGGCATGGCTCGCGCGCTGCGCGAGGAGGGATGGGACGCCCGGGTCATCACGGGTCTCCCGCACTACCCGCAGTGGCGCGTCCACGAAGGGTATTCGCACCGCCGCGCCGCGCACGAGGAGATCGACGGCGTACCCGTCCTGCGCGTGCCGCACCCCGTTCCCCACGACGCCGGACAGCTGCACCGGCTGGGAATGGAGATCGTCTTCGGTCTGCGTGCCGCGACCGCCGCGTGGGGCGATCCCGACGCCGTCGTGGTCGTGAGCCCCGCCCTGTTCTCGTCCGCGATCGTGCGGGTGCGCGCCGCGCTGAGCCGCACGCCGGTAATCGCGTGGGTGCAGGACATCTACACCGCCGGGCTCACCGAGACCGGCGCGGCGAGCGGACCCGTGGCGCGCGTCATGCGCGGTATCGAGAGCACCTTCCTGCGCTCGTGCCAGGGGGTGGTCGTGATCCACGACCGCTTCTCGGACTACCTGCGCCGCGAGATGGCCGTGCCCGCGCGCCGGATCAGCACCGTGCGCAACTGGACCCACATCTCCCAGACCCCCTCGGTGGACACCGACGAACTACGGCGTCGTTTCGGGTGGGGCGCGGGCGACGTCGTCGTCCTGCACACGGGCAACATGGGGGCCAAACAGGACCTCGCGAACGTCGCCGCGGCCGCGGACGTGGCCGAGCGCACGGGAGCGCCGCTGCGATTCGTGCTCGTGGGCGGCGGGCACCAGCGCCCGCAGCTCGAGGAGCTGGCCCGGCGCACGCCGCGCTTCGAGGTCCTGCCCGGGGTCGACGACGAGACCTACGCCGGACTGCTGCGCGCCGCGGACGTCCTGCTGGTCAACGAACGACCAGGGCTCAAGGAGATGTGCGTCCCGAGCAAGCTCACGAGCTACTTCACCGCTGGCCGTCCCGTGCTCGCGGCCGTCGAGGCCGAGAGCCCGTCCGCCGCCGAGCTCGACGCCGCGGACGCGGGCATCCGTGTGGCGCCCGGGGATCCCGAGGCACTCGTGGCGGGCGCCCTGCAACTGCACGAGGAGTGGATCGCGACCGGCGGCGCCACGCACCGCGGCGGACGCCGCTACGTGCGCGACGTGCTCAGCGCCGGCGCCGCGGTCCGCGCCTTCAGCACCGCGCTGCGCGCACTGCTACCCACCGAGACCACCGCGCCTGCGGCGGCACTGCATTCCTGATCGGCCGGGACACCCGTCCCGACGTACCACGTCACACAGGGGAGACCACTCATGACCAAGAAAGCACTCATCACCGGCATCACCGGGCAGGACGGTTCCTACCTCGCGGAGCTGTTGCTCGCCAAGGGCTACGAGGTCCACGGCCTGATCCGCCGCGCGTCCACGTTCAACACGTCCCGCATCGACCACCTGTACCAGGACCCGCACGACCCGCAGGCGCGGTTGTTCCTGCACTACGGCGATCTTTCCGACGCCGCCCGTCTGGTCACGCTGCTGGGCGAGATAGACCCGGATGAGGTCTACAACCTCGCGGCCCAGTCGCACGTGCGCGTGTCCTTCGACGAGCCCGAGCACACGGGTGACACCACGGGCCTCGGCACGGTCCGTCTGCTCGAGGCCGTGCGCCGCGCCGGGGTGAAGTGCCGCTTCTACCAGGCCTCCACGTCCGAGCTGTTCGGGGCCACTCCCCCGCCGCAGAACGAGGACACCCCGTTCTACCCGCGCTCCCCGTACGGCGCGGCCAAGATCTACTCCTACTGGATCACCAAGAACTACCGCGAGGCGTACGACATGTTCGCCGTGAACGGGATCCTCTTCAACCACGAGTCCCCGCGCCGCGGCGAGACGTTCGTGACGCGCAAGATCACGCGTGCCGTGGCCGCGATCGCGGCGGGCAAGCAGGACCTGCTCTACATGGGCAACCTGGACGCCGTGCGCGACTGGGGCTACGCGGCGGAGTACGTGGAGGGCATGTGGCGCATGCTCCAGGTGGACGAACCGGAGGACTTCGTGCTAGCCACGGGCCGCCCGTCCACGGTGCGCGAGTTCCTGGAGACCGCGTTCGAGCACGCTGGGCTGGACTGGGAGAAGCACGTCCGCTTCGACGACCGTTACCTGCGCCCCACCGAGGTGGACGCGCTCATCGGTGACCCGTCCAAGGCCGAGCAGAAGCTCGGGTGGAAGGCCACGGTGCACGCCCCGGAGCTCGCGCGGATCATGGTGGACGCGGACCGCGCTGCCCTGGAGTGCGCCGGTTCCCCGTGGATCGACACCGTGTCCGAGCGCATCTGGACGCCGGAGCACGCGGCGTGAGCGCGGACGTGACGAACCGCCGGGACACCGCTGCCGGCCAGGAGCACTGGCCGCACACGGTGAGCGACCCGGCCGATGCCCGCACGACCGACGACGTCGCCTACACCCCCGGCGCGCTGGACCGCTCCGCGCCGTTCTACGTGGCCGGTCACCGCGGTCTCGTGGGTTCCGCCATCTGGCGTCACCTCCAGGACGAGGGTTTCGAGAACCTGATCGGTGCGAGCTCCCATGAGCTGGACCTGCGGGACCGTGCGGCCGTGGAGGCGTTCATAGCCGAGCACAGGCCGCGCTACCTCGTGCTCGCGGCGGCCAAGGTGGGCGGGATCGGCGCGAACAATTCCCAGCCCGTGGACTTCCTGTCCGACAACCTGCGGATCCAGCTCAACATCCTGGACGCCGCGCGCACCGCCGGCGTGGAACGCGTGCTGTTCCTGGGTTCCTCCTGCATCTACCCCAAACTCGCGGAACAACCGCTGCGCGAGGACTCGCTGCTCACGGGGTACCTGGAGCCCACCAACGACGCCTACGCGATCGCCAAGATCGCCGGCATCCTGCACGTGCAGTCGATGCGACGCCAGTACGGGCTGCCGTGGATCTCTGCGATGCCCACCAACCTCTACGGCCCCGGGGACAACTTCTCCCCGTCCGGCTCCCACGTGCTGCCCGCCATGATCCGCCGCTACGACGAGGCCGTGCGTGCCGGTGACACCGAGATCACCAACTGGGGTTCGGGTTCACCGCGGCGCGAGTTCCTGCACGTGTCGGACCTGGCCACGGCGTGCCTGTACCTCATGGAGCATTACGACGGGCCCCAGCAGGTCAACGTGGGCACCGGCGAGGACGTGACCATCAAGGAACTCGCCGGCCTCGTGGCCTCGGCCACCGGGTACGAGGGCACCACCTCGTGGGACACCTCCAAGCCGGACGGGACGCCCCGCAAGCTTATGGACGTCTCCCTGTTGCGCTCGCTGGGCTGGTCCGCCTCGATCGACCTGCCCACCGGGCTCGACGACGCCGTGGCCTGGTACCGCGCGAATCGCGAGCAGGCGCGGGGCGTCTGAGCGACCGGATGCCCCACGCGATGCGGGCCATCTCCGCTGCCCCGCGGGGATGGCCGCGGCGTGCCGACCGCAAATAGCATGGGAGCCCGGCGTTCAGAGCCGAGCGCCCTGCTCGAGAAGGCGGCCATGAACATCCACGCCTACGTGGTCGATCACGTCGATGCGCCGTTCCGGTGGGAAGAACTCACCGTGGACGAGCCGGGTCCCGGTGAGGCTGTGGTTAAGATCGTGGCCACGGGCCTGTGCCACACGGACCTGAACACCTAAGCGGGCAACATGCCGCTGCCTCTGCCCGGAGTGCTGGGCCACGAGGGTGCCGGAATCGTCACGAAGATCGGCGCGGGCGTGGAGAACGTGGCCGTGGACGAGTCCGTTCCCCTGGAACTCGCGGGCCCCCTCGCGTGCGGTATCACCACCGGGGCGGGAGCCGTGCTCAACACCGCGAATCCCGGCCCGGGTGAATCCGTGGTGGTCTACGGTGTGGGTGCCGTGGGGCTCGGGGCCATCAGGGCTGCCCGCAATTCGGCCGCGGCCACGATCATCGCGGTGGACCTGCATGACTCCCGCCTGGAGCTCGCCCAGCGCTACGGGGCCACGCACGTGATCACCTCCGGGAAGGAGGACTCGCTGGAACGGATCCGGGAGATCACCGGAGGGGCAGCGGACTACGCCATCGAATGCACCGGTGTGATCGCCGTGCTCGAGGAGGCCATCGAGGCGGTGCTCACGCTCGAGGGAGCACCCCCCGCCGCGCCGTGGGGCGCCACGCGTCCACGCCCACGACCAGGCCGAGGATCGCGATCACCAGCAGCAGCGAGGCCGTCACGTCCGTGAGCCAGTGGTACCCCAGGTAGAGCCGACTGAACGCGACCACCCCGATCAGCACCACCCCCGCCGCGGCCACCCACCATCGGGTGAGCGGGGAGCGGGAGGGGCGCGGGGTCGTCGTACCCGTTGCGGCCTCAAAGGACGACGCCGCCGCGGGACCCGCCGCCGGTGACCGCGGGCTCGTCGAGGCGCCCGCGCAGGAAGGTGGACCGGCCGGTCGCCGGGGTCGAGGTGGTCATGGCGTCATGCTGCGTCCGCAGACCGGGAACGGGTTGTGCGTTGGCCCTACGCCACCAGGAGCCAGCAGCCCGCCAGCCCGATGGTCGAGAGGACCGCAGCCACCAGGAACGACCGCCACGGCGCACTGCGTCCCACCAGGACGTATGCGACGAGGACCACGGCGAACTCACGGATGACCAGCAGCGTGGCCGCGAGGTGCAGGTCGAACGACGCGACCCATGCGATCAGCGCACCGAAGACCACGCCGATCACCGGACCCACGAACGTCTTCCAGGCCGCACCGGTGCGCACGAGCAGCACGGAGGCCGCCCAGGACAGTACTACGGGGAAGGACACCATGGCGATGAACGGCACCATGGACATCGCGGGTTTCCAGTCGCCACCCAGCAGGGGCGTGAGGACCACGCTCGCCGTGAGGGCGATCAGCACGCACGCGAACGCGAGCATGAGCGCGCGCAGCAACAAATGGTCACTCGCGCTCCGGATCTCCTCCGGGGTCTCCTTGTCCGCGATCCCCACACGCACCACGTTCGCGGTGGACGCGGCCAGGGCGTCCCCCGGGGCGCGGCCCACGGCGCTGCCCGCGGTGTAGGTACCGAGGACGGCGGTGCCGGCGAACACGGCCATGAACAGTCGCTCGGCCTGGCCCTGGAACCAGGACACCAGCGCGTAGCCGGACATCGTGCCCATGTCGGAGAGGATCGAACGCTCGCCCGGCGTGGAGTGCGGCAGGGGCTGGGTGTTACGGCGCGCACGGCGCCAGCACAGCAGGGCGAACATGCCCTCCGTGACGGCCAGCTGCAGGGCCGGGCCCAGCAGCGAGTGGGTCAGCACCAGGATGGTCCCGCCCACGAGCAGACCCACGAGGGAGGCCCGCAACTGCATCCGGGCCAGGGTCCCCCACTGGTTGGTGGCCTGCAGCGTGCCCACGTACAGCAGACCCAGGGCCCCGAAACCGGGCGCGAGCGCCACGGGCAGCACCTGGAAGAACTCGCCCCAGTTCTCGAGCGTCCCGTTGTGCAGAAGGAACAGCATGAGCCCGGTAAGGATCACGAAGGCCAGGACGGGCATGATCACCCGGTAGCGGTTCATGATCTTCATGCCCCCGGGTTCGGTCAGCACGCGGATCACCGCGAACCGGGCCCCGGAGTCGATCGTGACCTGGATGGCCGTGTAGAGCAGGGTCACCACGTTGTAGATACCCACGTAGTGCGGGGACGTGAACGCGGCGAGCGTGAGGATCACGATCGCGGAGGACATCCGCGGGATCGCGCGCTCGATGAGCGACTTGATCTGGTTCAGCATGCCGGCGCCGGGATGAGCGTGGCGTTCCTCCACAACTGTCGGCGCATATAGGGCCGGGTCCGTGGCCGGGCTCGCTCTACTACGTCCTCGAGCTGCGCCCGCGTGGCCACGGGGTGCATGGTCCCTCCCCCGTTGTCCATCAGCCAAGACATCCCCAAGGCCTCCACCCAGGCGCGATAGGCGCGATCGACCTGGGGATCGTCCTTGACCCGCCGTAGGTAGTCTGGGGCGCCGGAGATCTGGTTCGCACTGATCCGATACGCGATCACCGCGGTGGCCGTCTTGTGGATCGTGGACCCATTGAGTAGCGCATCGACCCATAGAACGTAGTCCTCCGCAGCCGAGGGCGTGGCGTACGCGTTGGCGTCCAGAAGTGTCTGCCGCCGGGCCAACAGACTCGGGTGGAACAACGGATTCGTGAACGGCAACAGAAGCCCCACCTCCTTGCTCGTGAGCGACCCCAGGTATGAGGGTCGAGGGACGGCGCGATGGCCGAACCGGATGCCGCTGCCGCACACGATGTCCGCGTGCTGCATGGCCGCGAGCTCAACACGGAACCGCCACGGCAAACACACGTCGTCGGCGTCCATCTTCGCCACGAGTTCGCTGTCCGTCGTCTCCAGGGCGTGACGCATGCATGCCACGGTGCCCCGATTGACCGGGTTGGCACGCACGACGACGCGGCGGTCCGTCACGCGGCGTGCCGCGCGTTCGGTCTCGCCGTCCGGGCCGTCCACGGCCACCACCAACTCCGCGTCCCGCGGCATGGCCCGCAGCGTGGAACGCATGGCGCTCTCCACGGTGGCGCCCGCCCGATAGGCGGGCATGATGACAGTAAGCCTGGGCAAAGTGGTCCACTCCCCGTTGATGAAGCCCCGGGAACGCGGAGGTCGCCCCTCCACACCCGTTGAGCTGATTTATTTGTGAACTGCCGGTGTCCGCGGTGAAAGCTCCGTGGCCGGTGAAGATCTTATTCCCGCGGGCGGTGATTTCGTATCACCACGGCCGAAGATGCGTTCAACGATCCACAACCCCCACAGTGGCAGGATCGACAACGTCAAGAACACCTCGAGGGACTCCAGCTGCCCCACGATGCCCTGGAAGACGAGCGTGGATCCTACGGTGGCCAACAACAACCGATTGGTTTCACTCCGGCTGCGACTGTAGGCATCGGAGACCATGGCAGACACCAGCCCCAACACGAAGTAGCCGACGATCGCACCGAGCAGGCCGAAATTCAGGATCATTTCTGCGCTGAGCCCCGGAACCACGTAAATCTGGTCTTCCCCACCCAACAAGTCGTATCCCGAGACCTGCACCATGGACCGGAAAGGATTCTCCGCCGGGATACCCGCGAAATGCAGAAGCGCAAGCGGGACGTTGAGCAGGGCGCTCAACAGGGTCTCACCGTGGAGCGCCCCGTGGAACTGGACGTGGTTCTCGGCCCAGGCGGCCATGGAGAACCGCCCCCATTGCCAATCCACGAACGACCACGGGTCCGTGGTGGCACCTACGCGCCGGGCCGTGGTCGCGATGATAAACCCCACGAACACGGTCACGCCCACCACGATCAGCGGCCACCGCAGGACGTTGATCCGGGGCAGCATCAGAGCCAGCAGAGGAAATGCCACGTAGGCGATCTCGGAACGCCCACCGTTCCACGTGGCGCTGACGCCCAATGCGGCCAACCCGGCCACCAGGATGATGGTGTTCCACACCGCTGGGCCGGGCACACGCTTCCGGCTCGCGAGCGCCAAGACCAGGATCGTAATGCCCCACGGCAGCCAACCCGCCAGGAATGCGTAGCGGGCATTGCCGCCGTCCACGGAAATGATCCGCCCGCCGGTCTGGTCGGTCGTGGCGCCCATCACTCGCACGAGTCCCACGGCGCCCGCTGCTACGAGTACGAGAGCCAGGCCCCCCATGCTGACCCGGTGATGGGATACGAAGGAATACAACTGTTCGGGTATCAGAGGGCGCCGGGGAACCTGTCGGGGACCACGGTGTGCGGCCAGGATCCGCGGCCGCGGGATCGTCAGCCCCGCCCAGAGGGCACACATGCCCAAGAAGGTCGACCAGGCGGCCGTGGTCAAGCCGGATGTAGCACCTGCGGGAGTACCGGACATGGCCTCGTAGAATCCGCGGTCCCTGGACCACCCCAATACATGGGCGAATCCGGACAGGACGTTGGCCACGAGGAAGTTGATCACGAGCCACATCCGCAGGTTCAGCCCGTCCACCCGGTCCCTGGTCCAGATGTGGATGAGCGCGAGCGCACCCACGGCGGTCGTGGCCCCCAGGAGGAACACGGCCCAGCCGAAAGGAGTCATCGTGTTCATCGTGGGCTTCAGAGAACGCCGGAGTGTGCGCGCGAAGGGCGCACCTGGTTGGCCACCAATGCCACGGGCGTTTCGCGGAATCCCTGAACCGAGAACTGCAGCTGATCGGTCGAGGTCTTCCCGGGCACCGTGACCAGCAGGACCTCATCCGCCAGTTCGCCCAGCACCGCCGCGTCCACGGAGTCCTGCAACGGGGAACAATCGAGGACGACCACGTCGAATTCCGAACGCAACTCACCCACCAACGCAGCCATCGGTTCCGAGCACACCAGGTCACTCGGGCGCGGCGTCGGCGTACCCGCGGGTAGGAAGGTCAGCCCCATCTCGAGACGAACAGTGCTCTGGTCTGCCCCGGCCCGACGTTCCACGAGATCCGAGACACCGAGGTGATTGTGCTGGGCCAGCAAAACAGTTGCCCCGCGGTCGGAGAGGTTGGCATCCACGAGAGCCACGCGGCTGCCCAGACCGGCAAAGCTACGCGCGAGTTCCACGGCGACCGTGGTGGCACCGTCGCCCGAACGCTGACCGGTCACCACCAGTACCGCGCAGCCGGCCACATGGGGCAGGACCTCGGCATGACCTTGTTGGATGCGCGAGCGCAGCGAAGTGACGTGAGGTGACACCTCCCGCGCCGGCGCGGATTCGCCACCCGCGGGAAAGAAGCTGCGCGCGTCAGTCCTGTGCTTCAGTCGCGGAACGGACGCGACCAGCGACGCACCCGGCACACGACGCAGCTCCGTCGTGGTCCGCGGCCGCCGAACCAGACTCTCCAACACGAAGGCGAGGATCACGCCCAACAGCGCGCCGCCGACCACACCGAACAACGGATAGAGCCACGACGGCAGGCCACTGGTTTCATCCGGGAGCTGCGCCCGGCTGAGAACCGTGGCCTGAACGGCGCCTCCCCGGTTGGCGACCTCGGGGGACAGTGACCCGACCCCTCTGGTCAATTGATCCGCGACCCCGTTGGCAACCGTCTGGGCCTCCTGAGGTGAGTCCGCGGTGGCATCGACCTGGATGATGGAGGTGGCCGTCGGATTGGTGACGTCCAACATGTCCTGCAATTGCGCGACCGTCTTATCCACACCCGTGTCCTCGACGACGGGTTTGAGGATGTAGGGGGACGTCGCCACGGTCGCGTACGACTTCAGCTCTCGCGAAAGGTACGTAGCTGCCTGGTTCAACTCCGTGGCGGAGTCACTCGCGGGAATGGAGACGTAGAGGGATGACGTGGCCTTGTACGTGTCCGGAGACACCAAGGCGTAGATCCCCCCGGCCAACAAGCCCACCACGGTCAGTGTGATGACGGTTTTCCACCATTTCTTCAAAATATCGACGTAATCATGCAGCGTCATGTGCCCTCCCAGCCCCTGATCACAATGAAAGACGGTTCGTCTCGGACGCTGCCCAGCCCCCGAGCACGTCCCACCAGTCTCTTCATCGCTCCCCTGTAATGGGCCTCAGTCTAACGCGCGAAATCATGTCGATGAACACGCAGGTAGTTTCTCTGGAATTATTTTGTACCCGAATTGGGGGATAAACCTTCATCGGCAGATCTCGACAGCAATTGGAACCCGCAGGAAATGAGGGCTGCATAACTGTTCGCAGAATCAGAAACATTCCCACGACAAGTACGTTGCCCTCAGCAACGAGACAGTACGCGACCTGCGCCTTTGCGGAAAGTCTTCCCGTACGCATGCGGGCAAGGACCCCGCCCCAGGCGCCCGTCGGCGTCGAGGAGATATCGAGGACGAAGCGACGGCATTACCCCCGGTGTCTCCACTTATGGGGTCAGAAGCAGGCGGATCGACGAGCGCAGTGTGCCAAGCTTGGATCCCGTAGCCGCGCGCCCGCGGGGAGAGCGGACCGGTTGCGCGCAGAGCGCAGCCCTATTTGCGGCTCGACGACAGGGGGAGACCATGACACACACGACGAGACGCCTGGCCACCTTCACCGGCCGCGGCTACGACAAGGGCCGGGGAACGCTGCAGTGCGCCGCGTGGGCCCTCGTGGCGGAACCGCTGCAACGGTCCGTCCTGTGCCCGCCGAGCGTACGCACCCGGATCCTGCGGGCCTTCGGCGCGCAGATCGGGGAGGGCACACTGATCCGCCACGACGTGCGGATCCACTGGCCGTGGAAACTGACCGTGGGCGAGAACTCGTGGATCGGCGTGGGCGCATGGTTGCTCAATCTGGAGCCCATCACGATCGGCTCGGACGTGTGCGTGTCGCAGGGCGCCATGCTGTGCACGGGCAGCCACCGCGCGGACGACCCGGCCTTCGAGTTCGACAACGCCCCCATCACCGTGGCCGACGGCGCATGGATCGCCCTGCGAGCCACCGTCCTGCGCGGCGTCACGGTGGGCGAGGGCGCCGTCGTGGGAGCCACCGCGCTCGTCACGCGGGACGTCCCGGCCGGGGCGCGCGTGCTCGCCCCCGTGGCCACGAAGGCGTGAGCGGCATGCGGATCCTGCAGGTCGTCGCCCTGGTCTCGGGCACCAACGCGTACGGCGGGCCCACCACGGTGGCCCTCAACCAGTGCCGCGCGCTCGCCGACGCCGGACACGACGTGATC
This sequence comes from Kocuria sp. ICS0012, assembly GCF_001665945.1. NCBI lineage: Bacteria > Bacillati > Actinomycetota > Actinomycetes > Micrococcales > Micrococcaceae > Kocuria > Kocuria sp. ICS0012. Next base: position 79,398 of record NZ_LZMM01000024.1, read on the forward strand.
CTCGCCGCGACCGGCTCCGATCTGGGCGCGCCCCTGCCCACCGAACGCGACGGCGTGCGCACGCAGCTCTTCCGTCCCGTCCAGGCCCTGCCGGGTGCGGGTTTCGCGGGTCTCACCTCGCCGGCCATGCTGTCGTGGCTGCGCCGGGTCGCGCCGACCGCGGACGTGGTGCACGTGCACACGGCGCGTGACCTGCTGACCCTGCCGACCGCGTGGCTCGCGGAGCGCGCGGGCACCCGAACCGTCCTGCAGACCCACGGGATGATCGACCCGTCCGAGAATCCCCTCGCGGGGCCCCTGGATGCACTGCTGACCCGGCGGGTGCTGCGGGACGCGCACCGGGTCTGCTATCTCACCCCCCAGGAGGAACAGGACCTCACCGAGGTCGCCCGCGGGCCCGTGAACCTCATGGAACTGCACAATGGGATGCCCGTATCCTCGCGCCCCCGCGTGCCGCGGGAAGACGACGAGTGTCGCGTGCTGTTCCTCGCGCGTCTGCAGGAGCGCAAGCGTCCGCTCGCGTTCGTGGCCGCCGCGCGATCCCTGGCCGAGCGGTTCCCGCGCGCCACGTTCACGCTCGTGGGCCCGGATGAGGGCCAGGGGGACGCGGTGCGCGCGGCGATCGCGGCCGCGGGCCTCGGCGAGCGCCTCACGTGGGCCGGCCCGGTGGACTCCGCGGGCGCGGCGCAGTGGATGGCGGAATCGGACGTGTACGTCCTGCCCTCCGTCCACGAGCCGTACCCCATGTCGGTTCTCGAGGCCATGTCCGCGGGGCTGCCCGTGGTCGTGACGGACACGTGCGGGCTCGCGCCCACGGTCGCGCGAACGAGGTCCGGCGCGGTCGTGGACGACACCCAGCCATCCCTCGAAGATGCCCTCGCGCAGCTGATCGCCGATCCCGAGCGGCGACGGCGAGCGGGTCGGGCGGCCGCGGACACGATCGCGCGCGAGTACGGGATGCGCGCCGTCGTCGAGAAGCTGCTGGGCGCGTACCGGGACTGAGCGGACGGCGCGGTCCCGGAGGACGACGCCGTCGGGTCACCCCGCGCGCGAGCGCCGCGCTCGGGGGTGACCCGGAATGCTACGTCGTGAAACGGGGCGCCCGCGCCCCACCCCATAGGATGGACGGGTGAAGGCCTTACTGCTCGAGAACATTCATACCGACGCCGTCGACTCGCTGCGTAGCCGCGGCTTCGAGGTGGAGACCCGCAAGGGTGCCCTGGACCCGCAGGAACTGATGGCCGCGCTGGACGGCGTGGACCTGCTGGGGATCCGCTCCAAGACGCGCGTGACCCGCGAAGTGTTCGAGGCGCACCCCACCCTCAAGGCCGTGGGTGCGTTCTGCATCGGGACCAACCAGATCGATCTCACCGCCGCCACGGACACCGCCACGGCCGTGTTCAACGCGCCGTACTCCAACACGCGTTCCGTGGTGGAGCTCGCGCTGGGTGAGATCATCGCGCTGGCGCGTCACCTCACGGACAAGAACTCCGCGATGCACCAGGGCGTGTGGGACAAGTCCGCCAAGGGCTCCCACGAGGTGCGGGGCCGCACCCTGGGGATTGTGGGCTACGGCAACATCGGCAAGCAGTTGTCGGTCGTGGCGGAGGCCTTCGGAATGAACGTCTACTTCTACGACATCGTGGACCGCCTGGCCATGGGCAACGCGACCAAGTGCGATTCCCTGGAGCAACTGCTGAACACGGTGGAGACTGTGACCCTGCACGTGGACGGGCGCGAGAGCAACACCAACATGTTCGGCCGGGAGCAGTTCCGCCAGATGCGCCCCCGTTCCCTGTTCCTCAACCTGTCCCGCGGTCACGTGGTGGACATCGAGGCCCTGCGCGAGGCCCTCGTCTCCGGCCACCTGGCCGGGGCGGGCCTGGACGTCTACCCGTCCGAACCCAAGGTCGCTGGCGAGGCGTTCGAGTCCCCGCTGCAGGGGCTGCCCAATGTGATCCTCACCCCGCACGTGGGTGGTTCCACGGCGGAGGCCCAGGAGAACATCGGCGGTTTCGTCTCCGGCAAGCTCATCGACTACTGCCGCTACGGCACCACGAGCCTGTCCGTGAACTTCCCCGAGGTGCAGCTGGACCCCCACATCCACGGCACCCGGTTGCTGCACATCCACAGCAACCTGCCCGGCATGCTGGCTCGCGTGAACGCGGTGCTCGGCGAGCACGGGATCAACGTGGACCGCCAGCAGCTCGTGACCAAGGGGCAGATGGGTTACCTGGTCACGGACTGCGGCAACGGTGTCACGGAGGACGTCGTGGCGGCCGTCAAGGCCCTGCCCGAAACCATCCGGGTGGCCACGGTCAGCTGAGCCGCGCTGCCGTACGCTGGGATGACCGACCTTTTCCCCACAACGATGTGGAGACATCATGAGTCACCCGGCCGTACCCGGCGCACACCTGCAGAATATGGATCCGGACCCTCACCGCGGTGAGGAGGTGGACTTCCAGTCCCCGGGCGAGCGGGCGGAGGCGGAGAAACCCCGCACCCGCACCGTGCGCTGGATCGGCCTGGCGGGCGGTCTGTTGCTCGCGGTGCTCATCTACACCCTGATGCCGCAGGACGTCCCCCACGCCGCCCGGCTCACGGCCGCCACGGCCGTGCTCATGGGCGTGTGGTGGATGACCGAGGCCCTGCCGTTGCCCGCGACCGCCCTGGTCCCCCTGGTGGTGTTCCCCACGCTCGGCACGGACGTGAAGTTCGACGCCGTCGGGGCGTCCTACGGCAACAACGTCATCTTCCTGTTCATGGGCGGGTTCCTGCTCGCGCTCGCGATGCAGCGCTGGAACCTGCACCGGCGGATCGCCCTGCTCACCGTCAAGGTGATCGGTACCAAGCCCACACAGATGATCGCGGGATTCATGGTGGCCACGGGCTTCCTGTCCATGTGGGTGTCCAACACCGCGACCGCCGTGATGATGCTGCCGATCGGCGTGTCCGTGCTGCTGCTCGTGACCAAGATCGGTTCCGGTGCCGACACCGCGCAGGGCACTTCCGCCGCGCCCGCCCCGGAGGAGATCGACCCCCAGGACAGCGAGGTCAAGGAAGAGATCGTCAAGTCCAACTTCGGCACCGCGCTGATGCTCGGGATCGCGTACGCGGCGTCGATCGGTTCGTTGGGAACCATCATCGGCACCCCGCCCAACACCCTGATGGCCGGCTACCTCTCGGATGCGCACGACATCACGATCGGTTTCGGTCAGTGGATGCTCGTGGGCGTGCCCCTGGCCGTGGTGCTGCTCGCGCTGTGCTGGGTGCTGCTGACCAAGGTGTTGTTCAAGCCCGAGATCACCGAGATCCCCGGCGGCAAGGAACTCATCAACGACGAACTCGCCAAGCTCGGCCCTATGTCCCCGGGTGAGAAGCGTGTGCTGACCATCTTCGTGCTCGCCGCGCTGTCCTGGGTCTTCGTGCCGGTGCTCTTCGCGGATCCCATCATCTCCGACGCGGGCATCGCCATGGCCGTGGGGCTGCTGTTGTTCCTGTGCCCGGCCGGTGCGGCACCGGGCGTGCGCCTGCTGGACTGGGACTCCGCGGTCAAGTTGCCGTGGAGCGTGCTGTTGCTGTTCGGCGGTGGCCTGGCCCTCTCCGCGCAGTTCTCCACCTCCGGGCTCACCGAGTGGATCGGCGAGCGCGCCCAGGGTCTCGGCGGACTGCCCGTGGTGTTGCTCGTGCTCATCATGGCCGGCGGCATCCTGCTGCTCACCGAGCTCACGTCCAACACGGCCACCGCGGCCACGTTCCTGCCCGTGGCCGGCGGTGTGGCCATGGGGATCGGCGTGGACCCCATGCTCCTGGCGATCCCCGTGGCGCTCGCCGCCACGTGCGCGTTCATGCTGCCGGTGGCCACCCCGCCCAACGCCATCGCGTTCGGTTCCGGGTACGTGACCATCGGGCAGATGATCAAGGGCGGGATCGGGCTCAACCTGATCGCCCTGGTCCTGATCACCGCCACGACCATGACCCTGGGCGTGTGGGTGTTCAACCTGGCGTTCTGACCCGCGGTCGCCCATCCGGCGACGACGGCGCGGCGCCGCCTTAGCAGGGTGACCGCAAGCGGCGTCGTCGTTCTCCAAGGCATACGACAGCGTGCGGCGGCACCCGACCGCAGAGGAAGGACCCCCGGACCCGCATGATGCGGATCCGGGGGTCCTTCTACTACATGTGTGGTTACTTCTTCTTGGCGACCCGGCCGCGCTTGACGGCCTTGGCGGCGTCCTTCTCCGTGCGGGCGGCGGAGTTCTCCAGCACGCCGGAATCGGACTCGATGTGCGAGCGCATGAACCACTGGAAGAGCTCGAGCCCGCGGACCTGGGCGATCAGCATGTCCTCGGTGATGGGATCCACGTCGCTGATGCGGGCCAGGGCATCCCGATGGTCGGTGATGACGCCGTCGTAGACGAGGTCCAGTGCCGCGAGGTGCTCCACGCCGGAGGCGCGCTGGACGTCGTAGTCGTCCCACGTGCGCTCGGCCGCGATGGCGCCGGGCAGACCATTCGGCGACACACCCAGGGTGGCCATGCGCTCCGCGAGCTCGTCCACGTACCCGCGGACCTCCTCGATCTGCGGGTCCAGCATCTCGTGGACGGAGATGAAGTTGGGACCCACCACGTTCCAGTGGGCGTGCTTGAGGGTCAGTTGCAGGTCGTTGAGCGCGTGCAGCCGCTGCTGCAGGATCTCGGCCACACCGTGGCCCTGCTCCGTGGTGAGACCCGGAACGGTGTAGTTGGCGTTCTTCGTGGATTTCTTGGCCATGACAACCTCCTCGTGGGGCGGTGGTCCCGGGGTGGAACCACACCATGCCGTCTTATTTTGATGTATTCAGAATAACAAGGACGCGAGCATTGCACCAGGGGTCACTCGGGAGCCACCGCCCTGGGGCGTTCGTGGCCTCGGTGTGCCCGGAAGATCGGCCAGACGGCGCTCTGGTCCCGAAGCGTCTCCACGGTGCTCTGGCTCCGGAGCGCCTGTACGGTGCGGCGGCACGACACCCCGCTGACGGAACGCGAGCGGGAATCCGCGAGCCGCCCGGATGCGGGCTGTGAACTCCGCCTGAACCGACCCCTCGACCCATTCCGCCGCGGACGCCGAGCGGATCGGGGGTTTCCTGCTGAACTGGTTCCCGCCGCGCCACACCGAGAAGCTACGCCGGACCGACCGGGACACCGTGCGCATCCTGGGTGTTTACGTGCGGGGCACCGCTGCGGTGGCGGTGATCGAGATGCTCGCGATCGCGGTCGGCTGTGGTTGCTCGGTGTGCCGCTCGCGACCCCGCTGACCATGCTCATGTTCCTGGGAGCGTTCATCCCCATCGTGGGCCCCGCCCTGGCGGTACCCCCTCACGGCGGTGGCGTGATCCGTGGTCCAGTTGTGGTTGCCACGGCCCGGTCGGATTGGTGATCCAGCTCACGGGCTCTAGGGTGGAAGAAATACCTGAGACCTGGAGTATCGGATGAGTTCCTATCCCCATCTTCTGTCCCCGCTGCGCGTGGGTTCGCTGACCCTGCCCCACCGCGTGATCATGGGGTCCATGCATACCGGCCTCGAGGAGGTCCCGGGCGGTGAGCACGAGCTCGCGCGCTTCTACGTGGAACGCGTGCGCGGCGGCGCCGGGCTAATCGTCACGGGCGGGATCTCCCCCAACCCGGAGGGCGCTGCCCGCCGCGGCGGTGCGCACCTCAGCCGCGAGGACCAACTGGATCCGCACCGCACGGTCACGGACGCGGTACATGGCGAGGGCGGGCTGATCGCACTGCAGCTGATGCACAGCGGACGGTACGCGATGCACGAGGACGCCGTGGCGCCGTCGGCCATCCGCGCTCCCATCAACAAGGTCACGCCGCGCGAGCTGAGTACGGCGGAGGTCGAGCGTACGGTCGAGGACTTCGCGAACGCCGCGCACCTCGCGCAGCGCGCGGGCTACGACGGCGTGGAGATCATGGGCTCCGAGGGGTACCTGATCAACGAGTTCCTCGTGGCCCACACGAACGAGCGCACCGACCGGTACGGCGGGTCCGACGCCGCTCGCCGCCGGTTCGCCACCGAGATCGTCCGGCGCGTGCGCGAGGCCACGGGCCCGGACTTCCTCATCATGTACCGGCTCTCCGCGCTGGACCTCGTGCCGGACGCCCAGCAGTTCGCGCAGGTCCTGGAGCTCGGCCGGGAGATCGAGGCCGCGGGGGCGTCGATCATCAACACGGGGATCGGGTGGCACGAGGCCCGGATCCCCACGATCGCCACGAGCGTGCCGCCCGCGGGGTTCACATGGGTCAGCAGGGCACTGCGCGAGCACCTGAGCTTACCCGTGGCCGCGGTCAACCGGATCAACACCCCGGAAATCGGGGAAGCGGTGATCGAACGCGGGGACGCAGACCTCGTGTGCCTGGCCCGCCCGTTCCTGGCGGACCCGCAATTCGTGGCCAAGGCCCGCGCGCAGCGCCCCGCGGAGATCAACACGTGCATCGCGTGCAACCAGGCGTGCCTGGACCACACCTTCTCGGGCCGCCGCATGTCATGCCTCGTGAACCCGCGCGCGATGCGCGAGGACGAGCTGGTGCTGGGCCCCACGCGCACCGCGGAGCGGATCGCGGTGGTGGGTGCCGGACCGGCCGGGCTGGCCTTCGCGGAGGCCGCGGCGCAGCGGGGTCACCGGGTGACCCTGTTCGAGGAGCAACCGGAGTTGGGCGGCCAGTTCCAGTTGGCGCTGCGCATCCCGGGCAAGGAGGACTACGCCCACACCGTGCGCTACTTCAGCACGCGCCTGGCCGAGCTGGGGGTCACCGTGCACACGGGGCACACCGCCACCGCGCAGGACGTGGCCTTCGCGGACCGCGTGGTCGTGGCCACCGGCGTGACCCCGCGCGTCCCCGGCATCCCCGGGGAGGACGGCCCCACGGTGCTCGGGTACAAGGACGTCTTGGCCGGCGCCCCCGTGGGTGAGCGCGTGGCGGTCGTCGGCGGCGGCGGGATCGGATTCGACGTCGCGCACTTCCTCACGCACGACCCGCACTCCGACTTCTACACCGAGTGGGGAGTGGACCGCTCGCTGGAAGCGCGGGGCGGGTTGCTCGCCCCGGCGCCGTCGAAACCAAGACGGCGCGTGACCCTGCTGCAGCGCAGCGCCGGTAAGCCCGGAGCGCGACTGGGCACCACCACGGGGTGGATCCACCGCGCCGAACTGCGCATGGCGGACGTGGAGTTCGTAACCGGGGTGCAGTACGTGCGGATCGACGAACAGGGCGTGCACGTCCTGGCGCCCGCGCAGCGGGATGCGTCGCAGACCGGCGACCCGGACACCGAGGACCGGATCGAACGGATCATCCCCGCGGACACCGTGGTGCTGTGCGCGGGCCAGGAACCCCGCGCCGAGCTCGCCCGGGAACTCGCGGGAGAGAACGGGGAGCGCCCCGTGCACGTGGTGGGCGGCGCGCACGTGGCGGCGGAACTGGACGCGAAACGCGCGATCCGTGAGGCCGTGGAACTGGCCGCGTCGCTGCCCTGATACGGCGTCGCAGTCACGACGCGATCACAGAACGCCCCGCTGTCAGTGTGCAGCGGGGCGCTCGGTCAGCGGCTCATAGGGGCGTCCCCGGTGATCCGCCCCCGCCTCCCCCCACGAAGCGACAGGCGCGAGGGGGGCAAGACGGTATGTAAGCGGCGCCCCGGGACGTCAGCGCGCGGTGACGCTGCCGTCCTGCACGTTGACCGTGTACTCCTTGTCCCGGTTGTCGATGTCGAGCTCGACTTCCCAGCGCACGACGTCGTCGTCCTCGTCCAGGGAGGCCTCGTCCAGCACCTTGGTGCCCGACTCGGACTCGGCGGACTCGAAGACCCGCTTGATCGCGTCCTTCGCGCCCACGGACGCGGCACGCAGCTCGGCCACGTCGTCCTCATCCGCGCGGCCGTCCGCACGGTCCTCCTGGACGTTCTTGCCCGTGCCGTCCACCGTGACCTGGTGGGCGTTACCGTCCGCGATCAGGTCCACCTCAAACTTGTCCGCGCGGCGGTCGTAGTCGATCTCCACCACGTCACCACCCTGGTGCTGGGCCAGCGCGGAGTCAACGGCGGCCAGCGCGGCCGCCTGCCCGCCGTTGACGGCCGCGCCGGACGCCGAACCGCTCGGGCTCGCGCTGCCGGACGCGCTGCTCATGGGCGAGGCGCTCTCGGACGGCGAGGCGCTGTCCGTGGCGGACGCGGTGTCGGACGGGGATGCACCGGTCGCGTCGGGCGTGGCCGCGTCCTGCGTGGTGCCGGTGGCCGCCGGGGTGGCGTCCCCGGCGCCCTGGGTCGCGTTCTGCGCGGGGGCCTGGTTCTGGGTGGTGTTCCCGCAGCCCACGAGCAACGAGGCGCTCAGCAGTGCGGCGGAACCGAGGGTCAGGATCTTCTGGGGTCGCTTCATGGTCCCGAGTATCGCCCGCCCCGGGGGACCGGGTCGAGGGTCCGTCGGTAGAAGTCGCAGTGTGTTGACCACCCGCGCTGCACCGCGGTACGCCGCGACGCGCCGGGCCGGCCACCGCGTCCTGCCCGGCCGGGCGCGCTCCCAGCGGGATCACGCGCGCTGTCACCGCCCACTCAGCCTGCCCGGCTACTATTCTGAACACTGTCCATGACCGTGTGTACCGCCGCCCCCTGCGGTCGCACGCCGCGCAGCGCCACTGGCTGACCGAGGAAGGAGGCGGGATGGGTTTCTGGACCGGGCTGGAGAACGGGATCGAGAAGGTGGTCCGCACCGCCTTCACCGCGGGTTCTCGCAAGCGGGTCGAGGCCGTGGAGATCGCAAGCGCCCTGCGCCGTGAACTGGACCAGGAGTCCTTCACCGTTCCCGCGGGCCGCACCATGGCACCCAACGTCTTCACCGTGGAGTTCTCCGACGACGACTTCCCCCGGGCCCAGGAATGGGGCGTCCAACTGGCCGAGGAACTGTGCGACGTCGTCATCCGTCACGCGCGCTCGCAGGCCTATACCCTGCAGGGCGCGGTGCGCGTGAGCTTCACGCGCCAGTCCGAACTCGAGGCCGGCCACTTCGACATCCTGTCCTCGTTCGAGCGCACGAGCACACCGGAGGTTCCCGCGGACGCCGGGACCTCCGCGCGCGCACCCCAACCCCCGGCGCCCGCCCCGCACGCCCGCCCGCGCGAGGACCAAGCCGCTCATTCGACCGACGACAACGCTGCGGGCCACGTTCCCGGCGGCTACCACGACCCGGTCGACGACCAGGCCGGGCTGCAACCGGTGCCCGTGATCCAGGTGGGCGCCGAACGTTTCACGCTCAACGCGGACCGCGTGAGCGTGGGCCGCTCCGCGCAGGCGGACGTGACCGTGGAGGACACGGGGGTCTCCCGCGAGCACCTCGAAATCCGGCGCCAAGGGGACCATTTCCTGGCTGTGGACCTCGGTTCCACAAACGGTTCCTATGTGGACGGCCAGCGGATCCAGGGCAGAGCCCAGCTCGTGGACGGTTCCGTGATCACCGTGGGGCGCACCAGGTTGACCTTCCGACTGATGCTCCCGAGGGAGAGGCGCTGACGTGTCCGAACTGACCGTGACCCTGCTGCGCTACGGATTCCTGGCGCTGCTGTGGATCTTCATCGCCGCCGTGGTCTTCTCCCAGGCGCGTGACCTGACCGTGGGCGGCAAGGCCCGCGCGGCCGTGCGCGGTGGCCGCGAGAAACTGCGTGACGCCCGCGCACGGGAACCCCGCCAGGAGGCACCCCAGAACCCCCGCCCCGCCGCCCCCACCACAGGGGGTGCGCGTACGCGCGCGCAACAGCTCGTGGTCGTGGACGGCCCGCTCGCCGGGCGTAGCTTCCAACTGGGATCGGCCCCCGTGATGCTGGGCCGTTCCACAGAGGCCACCATCCCGCTCGAGGACGACTACGCCTCGGGGCGCCACGCCCGCCTGTTCGCGCAGGGATCCAAGTGGTTCCTGGAGGACCTCGGGTCCACGAACGGCACCTACCTGCAGGACCAGCGACTGTCCCGCGCCACCGTGGTGGACCCGGGCGCCCGGTTCCGGGTGGGGCGCACCGTGATGGAACTGAGGCCGTAGCCCATGCCCATTGCTTTCCGATATGCTGCTCGCTCCGACGTGGGCCGGGCCCGTTCCAAGAACGACGACTCCGCCTACGCCGGCCGCTACCTGGCCGTCGTCGCGGACGGGATGGGTGGTCACGTGGGGGGTGACGTCGCCTCGGCCTCCGCGGTGATCGACCTGACCCACCTGGACCACGCCGGCTACGATGGCGACGCCGAGACCGTGCTCGCGGACGAGATCCAGAACGCCAACCAGAACCTCGCGAAACTCGTGCAGTCCAATCCACGGTTGGGCGGGATGGGCACCACCGTGACGTCCCTGCTGATCGACGGGGACGTGATCTGCGTGGCGCACATCGGGGACTCCCGCGCGTACCGGTTGTCCGAGGCCGAGGGTTTCGAGCAGGTCACTACCGACCACACGTTCGTCCAGCGGCTGATCGACGAGGGCCGGTTGCAGCCCGAGGAGGCCGAGACCCACCCCCACAAGAACGTGCTCATGCGGGTGCTCGGTGACGTGGACGCCTCCCCCGAACTCGAGGTGCGCACCGTGCGCCCGGCCGTGGGTGAGCGCTGGTTGCTGTGCTCCGACGGCCTCAACGCGGTGGTGAACGCTCAGACCATCGAGAACGTGATGCGCTCCACGGGGGATCTGAACCAGATCGTGAACTCCCTCGTGGAACTGACCCTGGACCGCGGGGCCCCGGACAACGTGACCGTGGTTGTGGTGCAGGTGGACGAGATCCCCCAGGGCAGCGAGGCCCACCCCATGACCGGGGAGAGCCAGGGGGCCGTACCGGATCAGTCCCGCACGTCGGACGAGCAACTCATGAGCGAGTCCGAGGTGGAGCACTGGGACGGACCCATGGACTCCCCCGTGGCCGGCGGCGGCACCGACTACCGCGAACCCGGCTACCCCCACACCACATCGCAGCCCACCCAGTCCTCGGCCTCCGTGCTGCGCCGGGACCTGGCCGAGCGTCCCCACCTGCTCGTGGGTGCCGCGGCGAACGCGACCCAGACGGGGCGTATCCCTACCGTCTCGGATTCGGCGATCCAGCGCCGCGCCACGATGCTCGCGACCTCCACGCTGGACGTGACCACCGATCCCGCCGAGGTACGCAGCCTGTTGCGTCGCAAGGGTGACGACCCCGCGCGCGGGACCAAACGCCGTCGTGCGGCGTGGATCGTGGGCGTCGTCGTGCTCGCCCTCGCGCTGCTGCTCGGCGGGTGGGGTGCGCGCGCGTGGACCTCGTCCCAGTACTACGTGGGTGAGGACCGGGGTCACGTGGCCGTGTTCCAGGGGGTCTCGCAGTCCCTGGGTCCCATTTCGCTGAGCGAGTTGAGCGCGACCACCGAGATCCCCGTGGACTCCCTGTCCCAGTACGCGCAGGACCGCGTGCGCGCCACGATCCCCGCGGGCAGCCGCGAGGAGGCCGAACAGATCGTCGCGGACCTGGAGTCCTCGCGCGGACCCGAACCCCGCCCCACGGGCCGGGTGACGGTCACGACCCCCACACCGAACCCGTCCGCGAGCGCGTCGCCGAGTGGCTCGGCCACCCCGCGCACGTCCCCCGGTGCCTCGGGGACCCCCGGGGGTGAGAACCGATGAGTTCGACCGTGAACGCCGCGCCCGAGCGCGGCACAGAGGCTCCCGTGCGCCCCAGGCCGCGGCGGATCACCGAGTTGCTGTTGCTGCTCGTGGCCCTGGCGATCGGCGTGGGCGCCAACATCCTGGTGGATCCCGAACGCGCCCAAGCGGATCCCCGCCACATCATCATGAGCGGCACCGTGCTGGGCGTGGGCGCCCTGCTGGTGCACGTGGTGCTGTGGATCCGTGCGCGCTACGCGGACCCCTACCTGCTCCCGCTGGCCGTGGCGCTCAACGGGCTCGGGCTGGCGATGATCCACCGCATCGACCTGTCCACCAACCAGAGTGCCGCCAACACCCAGGTGGTGTGGACCGGCGTGGCCATGCTCGCGTGCTGCGTGGTGCTGTGGTTGCTCAAGGACCACCGGCGACTGCGCAACGTCACGTACATCATGTTGCTGCTCTCCGCCGTGCTCCTGCTGCTGCCCATGATCCCGGGCCTCGGCGTGGAGATCAACGGCGCCCGACTGTGGATCTCGGTGGCCGGGCGCACGTTCCAGCCCGGTGAGATCGCCAAGATCACGCTGGCCATCTTCTTCGCGGGCTACCTCTCGACCAACCGGGACCTGATCCTGCTGGCTGGGCGCAAGATCGGCCCCGTGCGCCTGCCCCGGTTCCGGGACATCGCCCCCATGCTCGCGGCGTGGGTGATCGCGATCGGCGTGCTGGTGCTGCAGAAGGACATGGGTACCGCCATCATGTTCTTCGGCCTGTTCCTGGCCATGGTCTACCTGGCCACGGGACGCCTGGGCTGGATCGTGCTGGGCGTGCTGCTCATGGCCGTGGGAGGTTTCGCCGCGAGCCGCATGTTCTCCCACGTGGCCCTGCGCCTGGACGCGTGGCTGGACGCCTTCAACCCGGACGTCTACAACCGCTCCCCCGGTGGCTCGGCGCAGATCGTGCAGGGACTGTTCGGTCTGGCCTCCGGCGGACTGTTCGGTCAGGGCCTGGGTCAGGGGCGCCCGGACCTGGTCTCCTATTCCAATTCGGACATGATCATCACGGCGTTCGGCGAGGAGCTCGGGCTGATCGGGCTCGGCGCGATCCTGGTAATGTTCCTGCTCTTCGCGACCCGCGGGTTGCGCGCGGCCCTGGGTACCCGTGATGCGTTCGGCAAGCTGTTGGCCGCGGGCCTGTCCTCGCTCATGGTGCTGCAGTTGCTCGTGGTGATCGGCGGTGTCACGCGGTTGCTGCCGCTGACCGGTCTGACCACCCCGTTCATGTCCGCCGGTGGCTCGTCCCTACTGTCCAACTGGATCATCGTGGCGATTCTGCTGGCCATCTCCCACAGCGCGCGGCGCCCCGTGGTCACCGGCCCCGCCACGGACGAGGACCTCGCGACCTTCGAGCGCCGCCTCCGCGCCCGCGAGGAACGCCGCGACGACGAGCGCACCCGCACCGACGGCGCCGACGCCGCCCCGGGCCGGGGGCCGGCCACGGAGCCCACCCCGTTGCTGTCGCGGACCACGTCCGTATCCCACGACGCCGCGGAGTCCCCGGGCGCGGTGGAATCGGCATCCGCGACCGAGGCGATCTCGCGGATCACGCATCGCTCGAGCGGTTCCGCCGGCCACGGCGCCACGCGCGCCTCCCGGAGCGACCGCACCGGGGGTGACGCGGCGTCGTCGTCCGGTGAACGCGGCGCATCCGGCGGCAACGCGCACGATCAGGAAGGGGGGACCCGATGAACAAGGCGATCCGGCGCATGTGGCTCATGGCCGTGGCCATCATGGTGGTGCTGCTACTGACACTGACGTACGTGCAGTTCTTCGCGGCCAACGCCCTCCAGGCCAACCCGTGGAACAACCGCACGCTGTACGAACAGTTCGGCCGGGACCGCGGCTCGATCCTCGTGGGCGGGAAGGAGATCGCTCGCTCCGTGCCCGCGGACGGCGATTTCGCGCACCAGCGCGTCTACTCGGACTCCCCCCTGTACGCGAACCTCACCGGGTACTTCTCCCTGGTCTACGGGGCCACGGGACTCGAATCCGCCATGGGTGACCAACTCTCGGGCGCGTCCGACGACCAGTTCTACGACCGCGTGGTGTCCCTGTTCTCCGGGAACCAGCCCAAGGGCGCCTCGGTGGAGCTGACCCTGGACCCCGAGCTGCAGCGCATCGCGTACAACGCACTGGAGGGTCACAACGGCTCCATCGTGGCCGTGGACCCCAAGACCGGCGAGATCAAGGCCATGGTCTCCCGCAAGAGCTACGACGCGAACGCCCTGTCCTCGCACGACACGAACCAGGTGGTCGCAGCCGCCCAGTCCCTGAACGCGGACCCGGACAAGCCGCTCGTGAACCGCGCGATCAGCGGGGACCTGTACTCCCCCGGTTCCACGTTCAAGATCATCGACACCGTGGCCGCGCTGGAGTCCGGGAAGTACACGACCGACACCACGCTGCCGAACCCCAATGAGCTCCCGCTCCCGGACACGACAGTTAGCCTGCCCAACTACCGCCAGGGCGGGTGTGCCGCGCGCTCCCAGGTGGACCTGCGCTTCGCGCTCGAGCAGTCCTGCAACACCCCGTTCGCGCACATCGCCATGGACCTGGGCCAGGACAAGATCCGCCAGACAGCACAGAACTTCGGCTACGGCCAGAACCTGGACATCCCGCTGCAGGTCACCCCGTCCGTGTTCCCCGAGGACATGAACCAGGCCCAACTCGCCCTGTCCTCGATCGGGCAGTACGACGTCCGCACCACCCCGCTGCAGGTGGCCATGGCCTCCGCGGCTATAGCCAACGACGGTGTGATGATGCGTCCCAGCCTCATCAAGACCGTGCGCTCCTCGGACCTGTCCGTGATCGACCAGTTCCAGGCCGAGCAGCTGCGCCGCTCCACGGACGCAGAGACCGCGCGCACCGTCAAGGACCTGATGACCTCCGTGGTCAGTAACGGCATCGCGTCCGGCGCGGCCGTGCCCGGCGTGCAGGTGGCCGGGAAGACCGGCACGGCGGAGATCGGCAGGGACGGATTGAACGATTCGTGGTTCACTGGATTCGCGCCCGCCGACGACCCCCAGTTGGCGGTGGCCGTGGTGGTCGAGGACGTGGACGTCACCACAGGGTCTTCCCTGACCAGCCCCAGTGCACGGCAACTCTTCGAGGCGGTGTTGAACAAGTGAGACCATCGTCGAACACCACCCTGGGCGGTCGTTACGCCCTGACGGAACGAATTGCCATCGGCGGCATGGGCGAGGTGTGGAAGGCCAAGGATCAGGTCCTGGGTCGGATCGTCGCGGTGAAGATCCTCAAGGACGAGTACAACGGGGATCCCACGTTCCTTCAGCGGTTCCGGGCGGAGGCCCGCCACACCGCCCTGCTCAACCACCCGGGTGTGGCCAACGTCTTCGACTACGGCGAGGACGAGGGCTCCGCGTTCCTGGTCATGGAACTCGTGCCCGGCGAACCGCTGTCCAACATCATCGACCGGCAGAAGTCGTTGGACCCGGACACGGTCCTGAACTACATCGGCCAGACCGCCCGCGCCCTGGCCGCCGCGCACGCGCAAGGGCTCGTGCACCGGGACGTGAAGCCCGGCAACCTGATCATCACCCCGGACAACCGCGTCAAGGTCACCGACTTCGGCATCGCCCGGCTCGCGGACCAGGTGCCGCTCACGGCCACCGGCCAGGTCATGGGCACGGCCCAGTACCTGGCCCCCGAGCAGGCCACCGGTCAGACCGCCACGGGCTCCTCGGACATCTACTCCCTGGGGATCATCGGCTACGAACTGCTCGCCGGCCGGCGCCCCTTCACGGGGGAATCCCAGATCGCGATCGCCCTGGCCCAGGTCAACGACAACCCTCCCGCGCTGCCGGACTCCATCCCGGACCCGGTGCGCGCCCTCATCATGTCCATGCTCGCCAAGGACCCGGAGGAACGCCCGGAGAACGCGGGCAAGCTCGCCAACGCCGTGGATGCGCTGCGCCGCGGGGACGTCACGGCCGCGGTCACGATGGTCCCGGGGATGCAGCCGTTCCTGTCCCAGGACTTCTCCGACGAGCAACCCACCGAGGCCATCGCACCGGTCTCGGGACCGAGCACCCGGCCCATGTCCGGGACGGCCGCCGCGGGAGTGACCGGTTCGGCCGCGGCCGCGGCCCAGCCGGACCCCAAGTACAGCGCCCACCCCTCTACCGCACAGTTCGACGCCGTGAACCGGCCACCGAGCTCGCAGCGCGGTTCCACCCCGCAGGGTGAGCGGCGCAAGACGTCCGTGTGGGCGTGGTTGTTGCCGCTGCTTGCACTTCTGGTGGCCCTGGCCGTGGCCGGGGTGTACTTCTTCTCCTCGCGGGACGATTCCGGCTCCCCCGCACCGGGCACCGTCACGTCCTCCACCGTGAGCCCCACCGCGAACACCATGGTGTTGCCCGCCAACATGGTGGGCCGCGACGCGGACCAGGTCGCCTCCGAGATCACCGCCATGGGCGTGAACGTGGACAAGCGGCTGCAGCAGAGCACGGGTCAGGCGGAGAACACCGTGGTCTCCGTGGAACCCGCGGCCGGTTCGCGGGTGAAGGTCGGTTCCACCGTGGTGATGTACGTCGCGTGGACCCCGGGTGCCCAGACGACCCCGGGTGCCGGGACCGGGGGCACCGGTGCCACGCAGTCACCGCAGCAACAGCCCGAGCAGAACCAGAACACCCAGGCACCGCAGCAGACCGCTCAGCCCGCTCCCACCAACGGCGGGGGCAACGGCGCCGGTAACGGCGACGGCGCGGACAACGGCGGGGCCGGTAACGGAGCCACCAACGGCGCCGGGGAGACCGGCCAGAACGGGGCGAACACCCAGGCGGACACCGGTGCCCAGGGGACCACGGATCAGAGCGCCCGCACCGAGGCAGGATCCGGGCAGTCCAACCCCGTGCAGGGCACCGGTGACGGGGCGCTCGCGGCTCCGAGCGCTCCCGGCAGCGGCGCGGGCGGCTGACACGCATGGGGACGTCGGGACTGCCGGATCTGATCAACGACCGGTACGAGGTCGGTGAGGTCATCGGCCGCGGTGGCATGGCCACGGTGCACGTGGGACAGGACGTGCGCCTGGGCCGCCGCGTGGCCATCAAGATCCTGCGTCCGGAACTGGCCGCGGACGAGACGTTCCACGAGCGGTTCCAGCGCGAGGCCCACGCCGTGGCGTCCCTCAACCACCACTCGATCGTGGCCATCTACGACACCGGGGAAATCCGCCCCCAGGGCCCGGACGGTGTCCTGCGCCCCTACATCGTCATGGAATACGTCCCCGGGCGCACACTGCGGGAACTCATGCACGGGCCGGGGGTCACTCCGGAACAGGCCATCGAGTACATGCTCGGCATCATGGACGCCCTGTCCTTCAGCCACCGCGCGGGGATCGTGCACCGGGACATCAAACCCGCCAACGTCAAGGTCACCCCGGACGGCAGCGTCAAGGTCATGGACTTCGGGATCGCGCGTGCCGTGGAGGACACGCAGGCCGCGCTGACCCAGTCCCAGGCGGTGCTCGGCACCGCACAGTACCTTTCCCCCGAACAGGCCAGCGGGGCCGCGGTGGATCCCCGTTCGGACCTGTACTCCGCCGCGTGCGTGCTCTTCGAGTTGCTGACCGGGCGCGCGCCGTTCGTGGGGGAATCCTCCGTGGCGATCGCCGCGCAGCACGTGCGGGACGCGCCGCCCGCGCCGTCGGCGGTGAACCCGCAGTTGCCGCCCGCCGTGGACCGGTTCATGGAGCGCGCCCTGGCCAAGGACCCCCGGGACCGGTTCGTGGACGCCGGGCAGATGCGCCGGGCGCTGCGGGAACTCGGCGGGCAACTGCCCGGCAACCTCGGGGCGACCCAGCCCATCAACGTCGCCCACACTGCCGACTCTCACACCAAGACCCTGCCCGCAGTGGGCGCCGGTACCCCGGGCGCCGCCGTGACCGCCGCGGGACGCAGCGAAGACGCCGAGCCCACCGTCTCCGCACAGTACGGCCGGTTCGACGACGACGCCGCGGCCGACGACCCAGCGCCCGTCGCCGCCCCCGCGTCCGCCTCCGCGCGGTACGAACGGCGCCGTCGCAGGCCCCTGTGGGTCGTGCCCGTGGTGCTGCTGCTCGTGCTCGCGCTGCTGGTCGGCGGAACCGTGCTGGGCGTGCGGTGGTGGCAGGACCAGCAGGTCGAACAGGTCGCGCAGGTGAGCGTCCCCCAGGTCACGGGGATGGACAGCACCACGGCGGAGAACACCCTGCGGGACGCGGGGCTGAACCCCACGTTCACCACGCAGCACAGTGACAGTGTGCCGGACAAGCACGTGATCAGCATGAGCCCCGCCGCGGGGGCCCAGGTGGACCAGGGGTCCTCGGTGGCCGTCGTGGTCTCCGAGGGGCCCGAGAACGTGACCGTGCCCAACGATCTCGTGGGCCAATCCTTGGACTACGCCCGCCAGTCCCTGCAGCAGGCCGGCCTCACGGCGGGCCCGGTCAGCACGGTCAACAGCGCCACCGTGCCCCACAACGTGGTGCTCTCGACCGATCCCGGACAGGGCGCCTCGGTGGCCCGGGACAGCGCGGTCAAACTGCAGGTGTCCACGGGCAAGGTCACGGTCCCGGACGTCGTCGGCCGCAGCCGCGCGGAGGCCGAACAGGCCTTGCGGGCGGACGACGTGCGACTCAACTACGACGTGGAGATCCGCGAGACCGAGGATGCTGAGGCTGGCACGGTGCTGCGGCAGTCCGCTCCCGCGGGGTCCTCCGTGAGCCAGGGGTCCACGATCACGCTCACGGTGGCCCGGAAGGTGACGCCCACGCCGAGCCCCACCCCGTCCCCGACGAACGAGGACGAGCCCACGGCGGAACCCACGACTCCCGTCGAACCCACGACTCCCGCCGAACCCACGGATGCCGCACCCCAACCCACGCAGCCCCAGCCCACGAGTCGCCCCACCGCATCCCGCGGGGGCGACGGCTGAGATCGGCCGGGTCTTATTGTGCGGGGCCCTGCTTCGACGGACCTCGCTCCGACGGAGTGTGCGGTCCGGGTGCCTCTGACGGAACTGGTTCTCAGGCGGTCATGAGCGGGGACAACCCCGCGGCCGCTGCGGCGGCACCGTGCTGGCCCACTTCCTCGAGCCAGTTGCCGAGCATGAGGTAGCCACCCTCCGTGAGCACGGACTCAGGGTGGAACTGCACGCCGTGCAGCGGGGCGGAGCGGTGCTTGAGACCCATGACAACCTGCCCGTCTTCGGTGGTCGCGGTGACCTCGAGGCAGTCCGGGACGGTGTCCGCGGCCACGGCGAGCGAGTGGTACCGGGTCGCGGTGAACGGCGACGGGACCGAGGGGAAGACGCTGTCCCCGTGGTGCACCAACTGGGACGTCTTGCCGTGCATGAGCTGTTGGGCGTGGCCCACGCGAGCGCCGTAGACTTCACCGAGCGCCTGGTGGCCCAGGCACACGCCGAGCAACGGTGTCCTGGTGTGCTCCGCCCAGCGGATCAGGTCCGCGCACACGCCGGCGTCCGCGGGGGCACCGGGGCCGGGGGACAGCAGGACACCTTGGTGTTCACCGGCGAGAGCGGTGGCCGCGGCGACGTCCAGGTCGTCGTTGCGCACCACGGTCGTCTGGGCCCCCAATTGCTGCAGATACCCCACCAAGGTGTAGACAAAGCTGTCGTAGTTATCCACGACGAGAATCTTCACAGACACTCAAGAACTCCTGCACGTTCACCAATTGACAGAACTCGCGCCAGTCTACGCCCGCTCGGGCGGATAGACTGAACGCCGATCTCGCGGCAGGAACCGGTCCCCGCCGCACCCGCGGGCCGCCACGGCCGCGAACCCACCCCCGGGCCACGCCCGGACGTGGTGCCCACGCAGCAGGAGGAAAGAACGCCAGTGTCTGAGCCCAAGAAGCGCTTCGGTCGATCCCGTAAGTCGCAGGACGACACACAGGACTTCGCCCTCACGGAACGGGACCGCGAACTCGCCGCCCTCGCGGCGGAGAGCCTTCCCCGCAACAGCGCCGCCGCGTCCTTCGAGCGTTCTGCCGCGCGCAAGTCCGGGTCCTCGGCCGTCTCCACCAAGGATGCGGCGACCGACCACGGTCTCGCCGACGACGCCGCTGCGCCCGGTACCGGGGATGCGTCCGGTGACCCGGCTGTGCCCGCTGGCAAGACGACGTCCGTCGGTAAGGGCCGGGCGGGGAAGAAGCGGGCGACCGCGGCATCCGTGTCCGCTTCCGGGACCGCTGTAGCGAACGAATCCGGCATGAAGGTGGCCCGGGCCGGTACGTCCGGAGCGGACGCATCCGGCGAGGCCGGGTCCACCGACGAGCCGGGCGCCGGCACGTCCGATACGAGCGAGGACGCGGAGACGCCCGCGGCGCGCAAGAAGCTGCAGCGGGACGAGCGACGTCGTGCGGCGAAGGCCGCCAAGGCGGAGAAGCGCGAGCGCCGGTCCACCGACTACCAGCCCACGCCGCTGTGGTACAAGGTGGTCATGATCGGGTTGATGATCCTGGGGCTGTTGTGGATCATCACCTACTACCTGTTCCAGGGCATGGTGCCCATCCCCGGGATCAGCGTGTGGAATCTGGTGATCGGGCTCGGGTTCATGCTGGCGGGGCTCATCATGACCACCAGATGGCGTTGACCCTGCCACCGATCCGCACTCGCGCCCCGCAGGAGGCCTCGTGAACACTTCCCCTCACCCCTCGTCACCCGATGACGGGCGGGGCGCCGGGCCCCCCGATCGGAACTTCCCGGACGACGACGCCGCTCCGGGGCCCCTGTCCGAGGCGTCGTCGCGCCGCGGCGCGAACGGAACCCGCCGCGAGGGGTACCGGATCAACCCCGCGCGTATGGAGGTGCGGGTGCGGCGCATCGCGCTCGTGGGACTCGTGCTCGTGCCGCTGATCTACTTCATCGTGCAGTCGTTGCGCTAGCCGCGCTCCTGCCCCGCGGAACGCAAGTGCCCCATCGGTCGGACAACCGGTGGGGCACTGTTCACGCGGGGAGCGAGTCGCTCGGGCGCGAGATGCTCAGGTGCGAGTCGTTCAGTTGGTGGACTCCGGAGCGGTGAACTCCACGTCCAGGTCGATGCGCACCTTGTCGGAGACCATGACCCCGCCGGCCTCCAGGGCTGCGTTCCAGGTCACGTTGAACTCCTTGCGGGAAATCGAGGTGGAGGCGGTGAAGCCCGCGCGGGTGGTGCCGAAGGCGTCCACGGCCACGCCGTTGAACTCGGCGTCCAGCTTCACGGGCTTGGTCACGCCACGCAGGGTGAGCTCGCCGGTCACGGTGCCCTCACCGTCGTTGAGCTCCAGGCCGGTGATCTTGTAGGTCATCTGCGGGTGGTTCTCCACGTCGAAGAACTCGGCCGAGCGCACGTGGTTGTCGCGGGTCTCGTTCTTGGTGTCCACGGAGTTCATCCCCACGGTCACCTGGCCGTTGGACTGCGAAGCGTCCTTGGCCACGTTGAGTTCACCGGAGACGTCGCTGAACACGCCGCGCACCTTGGAGATACCGGCGTGGCGGACGGAGAACGCGACCTCCGTGTGGGCGGGGTCCAGGGTCCAGGTTCCGGGGGTCATACCTTCGAGCGTGGTCATTCGTTCCTCCTTGGCATCGGGCGGGCCGTCGTCGGACGGCCCAATTGGTTGCTTCGGAAACTAATTTACGACCCACTGTTTGATGCGTCAACCTATTCTGGAGAAAACTTTGGGTGAACAGCGTCACACACGGCACGGCGAAGGCCCGCCCGTCAGAGGTGTAGGTCCAGCACCGAGCTGTCGCTGAGGCCGTGGAACTGCCGCTGGTGGTACACAAGCGGGCTGCCCGAGCCCTCTTCACCCAGGACCTCCACGACGGCGGCATTGAACACGAGCGCCGACCCGGCCTTGATCCGCGCGAGCGGGATGGCCCGCAGCACGCGGCGCACCCCGAGCAAGCGGGGCTCGCCTGTGGACAGCGTGGTCCACTCCATGTCGTCCCCGAAACGGGGTGCACCCGAAATGGCGAAGGAACGTGCGAGTTCCACGTTGTCCGAATCCAGGAAATGCACCACGAAGGAATCGGCCGTTGCCACGACGGCCGCCGAACCGCGCTTGGCCTGCAGTGAGAAGCCGAGGATCGGGGGGTCGGCGGAGATGGAGGAGACGGAGGACGCCGTGAGGCCCACGGGGCCTTCCGGCCCGGCGACCGTGATGATCGCGATGCCCGCAGGATGCTGACCGAACGCGGACTTGAACCCTTCCGTCAGGCGCGGATCGCTGTGCAGCGCCTCCGTGGGGGCCACGAGGTCCACGGCATGTGCGGCGACCCGTTCTGCCTCACCCCCGGATGCCGGGACACCGTCCAACCCCTGGTCGGGGTCGGGGGTCTCGGGATCGGCTGAGGTGTTCTGGCTGACGCGGTCCGGCATGGTGGGTCCTCTCACACGGCTGTGTTCCCGGATCGGCGGTCCGGCCGCCGTTATCCGGACAGGCTAAATCCTGCCAGGCATCTCATGTCCAACACATGGTTTCGTAGTCCACATTCTGGGCCACACGGCGCAATGAGACGTCACATTGGGGGGACACCACCGCTACGCACCGTGCGACGAGCGATCCCCCACTTCTCACCGTACGCTCACCCGCGGCCGGGATCACCCGATGCTCTTGTACTCCCTCGCGAAATGGATCAGGGGACGGTCCGCGGCACCCGCGTCCACCCCTCGGCCCATGGCCGTGACACGCCCCACGACCACCAGGTGGGTTGCCGCGGTGTGGGTGGACACGGTGTCCAGCTCGAACCAGCTCAGGCACCCGTCGATCACAGGCGTCCCCGTGCGCTCGGTGCGGTGGAACGGGACGGTGTCCAGCAGTCCGTCCACGGGGTTGCCCGGACTCGCGAGCCAATTCGCCACGGAGCGCTGATCCGCGTTCAGCAGGGACAGTGCCCAGGATCCGGAGCCCTCCACGGCCTCGCACATCCGCCCCATGTCGTACAGGCACACGAGCATGGTGGGCGGATCGTAGGAGACGTCCGCGAACGCCGTGACGGTGATCGCGTGGTCCTTGCCCCGGTAGCGCGAGCACACCACGCCCACCCCCACCGCGTGATCGGCGGCCAGGGTGCGGTAGCGCTCCACTTGCACGTCCGTGGGGCGGGGATCCAGGGTCTCGTTCTGCATGACCCCAGTGTGTCATCGCGCTCGTCGCGGCCCCGGGTCCGAGCGGGGCACCGGTTCTCGTGGCCGAGCCGCACGCAGACCCTCGCGTTCGAGCGGGGCGCCCGACCCCGTCTGCCGACAGACGGGGTCGCTCTCAGCACGTCAGCGTGCTCGCCGGTGTCCACCCGTCATGCGTAGCGTGATGTTCAACCGCCCGCCGTTCTTCAACCCCAGGTGCAGGCCACCCGTGCCGGGGAACACTTTGGGCACGCCGTGGAACGCGTACCGGGAGGGTCCGCCGAACACGAACAGGTCCCCCGAGCGCAGTTCCACGTCCCGGTACGGAGCCGTGCGGGTCTCGGTGTTGCCGAAGCGGAACGTGCACGTGTCCCCCAGGGACAGGGACACGATGGGCGCCGCCGAGAACTCGTCCTTGTCCTGGTGCATCCCCATGTGCGCGGCGCCGTCGTAGTAGTTGACCAGCGCGGAGTCGGGGACGAAACCGCGGACGACGTCCTCGACTTCGGGGACGCCCACATCTCCCGCGTCCACCACCCCGTACGCGTCCGCCACGGCCCGCGCACCCAGGTCCACGAGCCAGTCCGGCAGGGCCGCGACCTCCGCTCCCCCGGTGGCCCCGTAGCGGTAGGGGGTCCGATTCGCGCCGAGCATGACCGACTGCACGGACATCCGACCGCCGCCCGGCATCACCTGGTGACGCATGGGGGCCGAGCGCACCCAGTCACGGCACGCGGCCACGAGATCGTGCTGCCGGGCGACGGGGAGCCAATCGGGAACGTGCACGGCCCCGGGCGCGAGCACGGTGGGCTCGCGGGGGACGGTGAACAGCTCGGTGACCTCGTACTCGGCCATGCCCGTGAGCCTAGGACCGACCCCCGACACCCACACCGCGCGCCGCCCGGCGCCGGCTGGGGCGATCCGAGCAGGGCGCCCCGAGAACTGAACCGGCAAGTCCGGGTCCGGTGGTGGCCCCGAGTCTGCGGGTAGGCGCTCCCTCATCCCGCTCCCCCGCTCATCCCCTCCCACCCCAAGCAACCCGTTCAGCACACCCGGGAGAGCAGCGGCCCGCGGAATATCGGGCCCCGTGAGCCCGTTATTCCTACAGCAAGTTTTCTCTGGAAAGGGTTTCATTCATGGCACTGCCTCTATCGGTCATCGACTTCGCCACCGTGCGCGAGAACCAATCGGTGGGTGAGAGTTTCGCGGATTCCGTGACCCTTGCCCGGCACGCGGAGCGGTTGGGATACACGCGGGTCTGGTACGCGGAGCACCACAACATGCCCACGATCGCGTCCTCCGCACCGGCAGTGTTGATCGCCCACGTGGCCGCGCACACGGAACGCATCCGGCTCGGTTCGGGCGGCGTCATGCTGCCCAATCACTCCCCGCTCACGATCGCGGAACAATTCGGCACCCTCGCGGAGCTGCATCCCGGCCGGATCGACCTGGGGCTCGGTCGCGCCCCGGGGACGGATCCGCGCACGCTGCGCGCACTGCGTCGTTCCCCCGAATCCGCCGAGAGCTTCCCCCAGGACGTCAAGGAACTGCGGGGCTACCTGACCGGCAACTCACTCATCCCGGGAGTGCAGGCGATGCCGGGTGCGGGGACCGACGTGCCGCTGACCATCCTGGGCTCGTCCCTGTTCGGGGCCCAGCTGGCCGCGGCCTACGGGCTGCCCTATGCGTTCGCATCGCACTTCGCGCCGGACGCCCTCGTGGACGCCGTGGCCGCGTACCGGGCCCAGTTCCAGCCGTCCGAACAGCTCGCGGAGCCGTACGTGATCGCCGCGGTGAACGTGATCATTTCCGAGGACGCGCAGAACGCCGCCCGTCAGCTGGAAGCGACCCAGCGCTCCCGGGTCAAGGCCATGGTGGGCCGCGGCCGGGAGTTCACGGACGAGGAGATGGACATGGTCATGGCCTCCCCCGCTGCCGCGCAGATCCTGCACATGATCAGTTACACCGGCGCGGGCACCCCGGACACCGTGGTGGACTACCTGCACCGGTTCGCAGAACACGCTGATGCGGACGAGCTGATGATCTCCCCCACCGCCACGCGTCAACCGGACGTCCTCACAGCCATGGAGTTGCTCGCCGACAACTGGAACTGAGCGCCGGGCATCCCCGGGTACATCCATGCCCCGATAAAGCACCCGGATCGCGATTCCGAGGCATTCTCGGGACTCAGATGTTCGCCCGCCATTCCGCCCGTGAGCGGCACCCGCGAGCCGCCCGATCAGACGAGGCGCGAGAGGAAGGCACCCAGAGCGGCGTCGTACTCCGAGGGGTTCTCCATGTTGGGCGTGTGCCCGCTCGCGGGGACCACCACGAGCTCACCGTGGCGCAGCAGCTCGCTCATGACCTGGCCCGCGCCGTTGTCGAACGCGTCCGAGTCCCCCACGATCACGAGCGCGGGCTTTTCCCACGCGCGCAGCGTCTCGGTGAAATCGTTGCGTTCGGCCCGCCCGCGCATGGCCGCGGTGGAGCCCTCGAGCGGGGCAGTCCGGATCATCTCACACACGCGCTCGGCGACCTCCGGCAGCCGCTCCACGTTCTCCTCCGCGATCATCTTGGACAGCACGTTCTGCGCGTAGGTCTCCATGCCGTCCCGCACGATCCCGTCCGCCGCCACATGACGACGCCGCCGCCCTGCCGCGTCCTCGGACGTGGGCACCGTGTCGTTGATGATCAGCGCGCTCACCCGTTCGGGGTACGACGCGGCGATCTGCATGGCCACCTGACCGGACATCGAGAAGCCCAACAGGATCACGGTCTCCAGGCCGAGCTCGTCCAGCAGCGCGACGATGTCCGCGGCGAACTCCTCGGTATACACGATCCCCTCGGTGACCTGGGACTCGCCGAACCCGCGCAGGTCCGGGGCGATCACGCGCCACCCCTGCTCCGCGAGAGTCGTGACCTGCCCGTCCCACATGGAGCGGTCGTACGCGTGGCCGTGCAGCAGCACGACGGACTCGCCCCGGCCCTCGTCCGTGTAGGCCAGCTCGGTGTCGTTGACGTGGGCGGTGTGCGTGGTGAATGTCGATCGGCTCATGGGGCCATGATGTCAGGTGGGGTGGCCCGGGAGCGGGTGATGTCAGGGGTGCAGTCCACGCACCGCCCGCACGACACGGCCCGCACACGACGACGACGCCCACCCCCGGGAAGAGAGCGAGCGGCGTCGTACCGGGAGCTCAGATCTCCGCGTACCGCACCACCGCGCGGCTCGCGAGACCGGCGATCAGCGTGACGACCACGAGGCCGAGCGGGATGCCCCACCGTCCGAGCTCGCTCGCGAGGTCCAACCACAAGTCCGGCCAGGCCACGATCGCGGCGAGCAGACCCAGTGCCACGAGCACCACGGCCACGATCGAGATCACGGTCCAGATCACCCCGGCCGCGCGGTAGATCCCGCCGAAACTCATGCCCGCGAAGAGGCTCATGAGACTCAGCAGGAACAATGTCACGGCCACGATCAGGGGGTTGCCGTCACCCAGGGCGTGAATGGTGAGGAAACTGATCCCCAGCCCGAACCCGGTCGCGGCCTCCGCGGCTAGGATCACGAGACCCACGGCTGCGACCACCAGGGACGTGATCATGAAACCCATGGCCGTGCCCGCCCAGAAGTTCCGGCGGGTGCTGCCGAACGCGAGCGCGCCGGCGAAACCCCGGTTGGCGGTCAGCGCGCCGTGGGAGATCAGGAAGCCCGGGAGGGCCCAGAACACGGCCAGGTTGGCTTGGAATCCGTCCTGGACAGGCCGCGGTAGGGGCAGACCGGTGCGGATGCCGATGATCAGCCCGATCACGACCGTGAGGATCGCGACCAGGATCAGGATGGCCGGGGCCACCACGAAGGAGTTGAGTCGGTTGGTCAGGTACAGCGCGAGGTTCCGGCGGGCGTACTGCATCACACACTCATTTCTGCGTCGTCGGTGCCGCGCATGCCCCGCGCGGCCACGAGTTCCTGCAAGGTGACGGGTTCCAACGAGACATTGGCGGCGTCCGCGCGGCGCCGGTCCTCAGCGGTCGCGGTGCCGTCCACGGTGATGGAGAGGATGTTGCCGAGTCGGTACTCGCGCAGGACCCTGCGAGCGCCCACGACGTCCCGGACCACGGGTTCGAGTCCGCGCAGCACGAACGCGCTGTCCCGGGCGTCGTCGATGTCCGCGTCCACCGTGACCCGGCCGTCCTCGATCATGACCACGTTCTCGAGCAGGTCGGACACCTCGTCGATCAGGTGCGTGGAGAGGATCACGGTGCGCGGGTGTTCGGCCATGGCGCGGGCGAACTCCTCGTAAAACAGGGCGCGGTGCCCGGGGTCGAGCCCCAGGTACGGCTCGTCCATGAAGGTGTACGGCGCCCGCGCGGCCAGCGAGATGACGATCGCCAGCGCGCTGCGCTGCCCGCGGGAGAGCTTGGTGGTGCGCGTGCTCATCGGCAGCTTGAACCGGGGCGCCAGGCGCTCGGCCAGGTCGGTGTCCCACGTGGGGTAGAACGTGGGCAGGATGCGCAGCAGGGAGGCCGGGGTGTCGTCGTCGTGGAACTTCTGGTCCTCGTGGACGAAGCACGTGCGTTCGAGCAACCGCGCGTTCTCCCGCGGATCCTCACCGTCGATCAGCACCTCACCGGAGCTGCGGAACGTGTGATTGAGGATCACGGACATCAGCGTGGTCTTGCCCACGCCGTTGGCCCCGAGCAGCCCGTGCACCCGATCGGGCGCGAAATCCACGGTGATGTCCCGCAGCACGTGTTTCTTGCCGAAGGACTTGTTCAGGTTCCTGATCCGGATCCCCTGCCCCGGCGCGCTCTCGCGGTGATCCGCGTGTCGTACGGGAGAACTCATGGCGAGACCTTTCTGATGAGTGCGACCATGTCGTCGAGTGTGAGTCCGAGCCTCCGGGCCTCGGCCACGGCGGGTTGGATGAAGTCTTCATGGAACGCCTCCCGGCGCTGCGCTCGCAGGATGTCCGGGCCATCCGCGGCCACGAACGTCCCGATCCCACGACGCCGCTCCACGACTCCCTGATCCACCAAGCGTCCCAGCGCTTTTCCCGCCGTCGCGGGGTTGATGCGGTAGAACGCGGCGAGTTCGTTGGTGGATGGCACCGCGGAATCCACCGGGTAGTTGCCCTGGAGGATGTCGTCCGCGATCTGGTCGGCCAGGACCATGAAGATCGGGCGACCGTCTTGTTTGGGTGTCATGGAGAACTTCCAGCTCCTTGGTTCATTACTTTACTAATGAACCACATAACCGGCGAGGCGGTCAAGGGTTCACGGATCGGATCAGGACGAGAACGACGACGCCGCCCGCCCCCGGGAGGGGGCGAGCGGCGTCGAGCGACCGGCCGGGGTCAGACCGGGCGCACCGCGGCCCACCAGATGAGCAGCATGGTCACCAGGAAACCGGTGAGGTAGTTCAACCACAGGAAGGTCTTCCACCCCGCGTTGGCCTGCCCGGAATCGGTGTCCGTGACACCGCTGAAGCGCAGCACGTTGAGCAGGTACGGCACCGCGAGCAGCGCGGCGAGCTGGCCTGGCCACTCGGTGAACATCATGAGCCCGCCCGCCAGGGCGTACAGCAGCGCGGCCACCCACACGGTGGGCCGGGCCCCGAGCACCGTGGCCACGGACGCGAGTCCGCCCTCCCGGTCCGGGACCACGTCCTGGACCGCGCCGAACATCTGGGAGGCCATGCCCCACAGGAAGAACCCGATGAGCAGCGCCCACAGTCCCGGTGTGAACGTGGCGCCCGCCAGCGTCAGGCCGTAGACCGCGGGCGAGACGAAGTGGGTGGCACTCGTCATCGCGTCCACGAACGGGCGTTCCTTGAACCGCAGCCCGGCCCACGAGTACGCCACCACGGCGAACAGCGAGACCGCGAGCACCGCGATGGACACCCAGTTGCCCGTGACCACCGCGTAGCCCAGGAGCACCAGGACGAAGGGCACCGGGACCAGGCACGAGGCCAGCAACACGGGGCGCTGCGCGGCACGGTCCACCACGGCACCCTCCACACCGCCCTTGCGGGGATTGCGCAGATCGGACTCGTAGTCGAAGACGTCGTTGATGCCGTACATGGCCAGGTTGTAGGGCACCAGGAAGAACACCGTGCCGAGCACCACGAGCCACCACGGGATGCCCCCGGTCAACAGCACCGCCGCGGTGAACGGGTACGCGGTGTTCACCCAGCTCAGGGGGCGCGAGGCCCAGAAGAGCTTACTCAGCACGGACTCCCCTTTCCTCAGCCCCCGGCGTTCGGGCACCGCGAGCGCCGCGTCCGTCGTGCGCCCCGCGTCCGTCGCCGACACGACGTTCTTCACGGGCACCGCGTTCTTGGCGGGCACCACCGAGCAACAACCACAGCGCCGGCAGCAGGAGCACCCCCGCGAACGGGTACGCGAAGTCCTCGAGCGGGGCCAGTCCGATCTGCGCGCCGGAGATGTTGTGCTCCGTGTAGGTCATGATCCCGGCGGCGATCATGAGGTTGTCGAAGATCGCGGTGAGCACCCCGAGCAGCACGAAGGACGCCACCAGGGATCCCCAGAACAGCCCCCGCGGCCGCCGCACGAGCACGGCCACGAGCAGCACCACTGCCGAGATGCCCAAGAAGATGAAGTTCACGCTCCAGTACGTCACGATCCGTGACCTCCTCGCAGTTCGGACGACGACGCCGCGGTGCCCCGCCGGTCGCGCAGCCACCGCCACAGCACGGGTGCCCCGATCACGTAGATCATGGTCTGGTAGCACAGGAATGCCAGGAAGAAGACCTCTTCGAGGGGCAGTTCGGGGGCCACCAAGATCCCCAGGGTCAGTGAGTTCTCGCCGTGCCAGAACAGCCCGTTGACGATCCCCACAACGTCCCACGCGAGGAAGAACAGAACCCCCACGACGAGCACGAGCCACGCCCGCAGTTTGTGCCCCGACCAGAAGTAAAGGTTCCACCGCCGGTCGATCAGCGCGTAGCACCCCAGGAACACGAGCAGCATGAGCAAATACATCAGGACACCCCGCTGTCCTCGCGGATGGCGTCCCACACCACCTGGGATGAGATCAAGCACATGGGCACGCCGATCCCCGGGCGCACCGAGGACCCCGCGTAGAACAGGCCCCGGATCCCGGGATCGGTCACACCGGGGCGCAGCATCGCGGACTGGCCGAGCGTGTGACCAGGGCCCAGGAGGGAACCGCGCCACGCGTTGAACTGGGCGACGAAGTCCCCCGGCCCGTACGTGCGCCGCACCACGACCCGGGACTCGAGATCCGGGATCTTCGCCCAGCGGGCCAGTTGCGCCACGGCCGCGTCCGCGACCCGCTCGACCTGTTCCGAACCCGGTTCGTGGCGTTCCGGCGTGCTGATCCCGCCGCGACCCCACTCGGGGACGGCCGGTGCGGGCACCAGGATGAAGAGGTTCTCGTCCCCCTCGGGCGCAGTGGCGGGGTCCGTGGCCGACGTCATGGACACATAGATCGAGGTCTCCTCCGCGAGCTCCCGCCCGGTACCGATGCGCGCGAAGTTGTCGTCCCAGTCCGCCGTGAACAGCAGGTTGTGGTGGGCCAATTGCGGCAATTTCCCCCGCACGCCCAGGCACACGAGCACCCCGGACGGCCCCGGGTCCCGGCGCTTCCACCGCGATTCCGGGGCCCGGTACCGCTCGGGCAGCAACCTGGTCTGGATGTGGTGCAGGTCCGTGGCACCCACCACGAGATCGGCGGGCACGGTGGTCTCCGCACCGTCGGCCGCCGTCCGCGGCGCATTCGAGGCCGATGACGTCGCGCGGTAGCGTACGCCGCGCACGGAGCCGGCCGAGCGACGTCGTGAACGGGCGGCCGCCACCTGGGAACGCACGGAGCGCGGTGCCCGCTCGACGTCGATCCCCGTGACGGTCGCCCCGGTCACGATCTCGACCCCGGCCGCGCGCACCAGCTCGACCATCGCGTCCACGAGCGCGCTGAACCCACCCACGGGGTACCGCACTCCGTCCGTGAGATCGAGGTGACTCATGAGGTGGTACATGGCCGGAGCGCTCGAGGGCGAGGCGCCCAGGAACACCGCGGGGTACCCCAGGATCTGGCGTTCCCGCGGATCGGTGAACCGCTGGTCGATGTAGCCCTTCATGGACCGGGTCAGCAGTGTGCCGAGCCGCGGGAGGTTCTTGAGCACCTGCGGGGTCATGAGCTCACGGGGGTGCGCGAAATCCGTGTAGAGAAAGTACTTCTTGGCGAGCTCGTAGACCTCCGCGCCGGAGTCCAGGTACATGCGCAGCGCGCGGGAGGATCCCGGGTCCAGTTGCTCGAACAGTTCCTCCGCGTGCCCGCTGACCACGTCCGTCGGTGGCTCGTCCAGGTGCTCCTCGAAGAACGTGCGGTAGCCCGGGCTCAGGGTGCGCAGGTCCAGTTCTGCTGCGGCGCTGGAGCCCATGAGCCGGAACCACCGGTCGATGACCTCCGGCATGAGGTACCAACTGGGGCCGGTGTCGAACGAGAAGCCCTCCGCGGACCACCGCCCGGAGCGCCCACCCAGGATGTCCTGTTGTTCCAGAAGGGTCACGCGGTGCCCGTCCTGGGCGAGCAGCCCCGCCGTGGCCAGGCCCGCGAAACCGCCGCCGATCACCACCGTCCGTGTCATCGTGTCACCACCGAATCCGAGAGGGAGCGCGCCGCGATCCGCAGTTTCACCGCGGTGGGCACGCTGATGCGTTGTCTGGTCAGTTCCCGCGCGGGGACGCGTTCGATCCGCCGGGACAGTTCCGCGAACAGTCCGTGCGCAATCAGGACCGCCCGGCGAGCGCGCCGGTCCAGGGCCAGGATCCCGGGCATCGCGGCGTCGAGATCCGCATTGAGGTCCGCGAGCAGCTGCGCCTTCTGGGTCTCGTCCAGGTGGGCGGGGTCCGCGCCCGGGAAGTACGTGCGACCGAGCTGGTCGTGGTCCGCCCCGAGGTCACGCAGGAAATTCACCTTCTGGAAGGCCGCTCCCAGCCGCCGGGCCGTGGCCCGCAGCATGTCCCGCTGCTCAGGGGTGTCCGCCCGTGTGCCGGGCATGTCCATGAACACCTCGAGGCACATGAGTCCCACGACCTCCGCGGAACCGTAGATGTACGACTCGAGCGACGCGCCGTCGTGCTCGGCCACGTCCAGGTCGGCGCGCATGGACGCGAAGAACGGTTCGGTCAGCTCCCGCCCGAAACCGTGACGGCGGGCGACGTCCGCGAAGCCGTGGATCACCAGGTCCGTGGCGAATCCCGTGGCCAGGGCCGAGTTCACAGCCGCTTCGTACCCGTCCAGGGCGGTGCGCACGCGGGCGGCTTCGAGGCCCGCGGCGCCCGCGGTGCCGTCCACGACCTCGTCCGCGACGCGCACGAGCGCGTAGATCCCCGCGATGTCCCGGCGCACGGCGGACGGCAGGGTGCGGCACGCCAGCGAGAAGGAGGTGGAGTACCGGCCGATGACCGACCCGGAGGCCGCGAGGGCCGTGGCGGTGTACAGGCGAAGCGACGCGAGGGGCGGCGCGTCCGAATCCGGCATGGGGGTCCTCACTACGAGTGTCTGTTCAGGACGTGGTGGCACAGCGCGACGAGCTGATCGCGCTGCGCCGCGGGCAGGGGCAGTTCGTCCAGGGTGGTCCGGGCGCGGTCCACGAGATCCGTGGCCAGTTCCACGGCCACGTCCTTGGCGCCGGAGGCCGTGAGCGCTTCCCGCGCGTGATGCACCGTGGTGCGTTCCGCCGCGAGGTCCCTGAGGACCCGGCGGACCGTGGGTACTCCCATCCCGTGGGCGGTGAGCACGGTGGCCTTGCCCGAACGTAGATCCGCGT
This sequence comes from Kocuria sp. ICS0012, assembly GCF_001665945.1. Lineage (NCBI taxonomy): Bacteria > Bacillati > Actinomycetota > Actinomycetes > Micrococcales > Micrococcaceae > Kocuria > Kocuria sp. ICS0012. The sequence continues at coordinate 112,031 of NZ_LZMM01000024.1, forward strand.
CCACCGATTTGCCGGTCAGTCCCGGGTCACCGAACGTCCCCAGGACGTCGTCCACCACCTGGTACCCCACGCCCAGCATGGCGCCGGCCTGGGCCAGCCGCTCCGCGACGTCCGCGGGAGCACCCGCGAGCAGTGCGCCGGCCCGCAGCGGGGCCTCGAACGAATACGTGGCGGTCTTGAGCCGCTCCATGTCCAGGATGTCCTGCACCCCGGGGTGCTCGGCGCCGAAGCGATGCAGGGACAACAGCACGTCATCCAGCTCCCCGGCCGCGGAGGCGGTCACGGCGTCGAACACCACGTCCGCCACGGCGCGACACCGCGCGAGGTCCGATGCGCACGTGGTCGCGAGCCGCAGTGCCCCCGCCAACAACAGGTCCCCCGCGAGGATCGCCGCCGAGGCCCCCGCGTGTTCCGCTTCGTGCTCGGGTGCGCCGGCGCGGGCCGCGTCACGGCGGAACAGCTCTCCCACCGTGGGCATGCCCCGGCGCAGCCAGTCGCGGTCCACCACGTCGTCGTGGACCAGTAGGGCCGCGTGCAGCATCTCGAACGACGCCGCCAGGCGCACGCACTCGGGGTCCGGCGCCTCTGTCTTTCGGTCGCCCGCCGTGTGGTTCCCGTCTCCGGCCGCGTCGCGCACACCCGGCGTCTCCGCGGCATCCCCGGCGTCCGGCGCGACGAGCGGGTCAGGCGCGCTCGATTCATCCCCCGCGCCCCCGGCGAAGGAGGACCACGCGATCCACGTCAGTCGCGGCCGGATGAGCTTGCCGCCCACCATGTGCTCGCGCACCCGCTCCCACAGCACCCCGAAACCCGGGCTGGTGGGAACTCGATTCGCGGGGGCCGCGAAGAACGCGTCCAGCTCTTCCCCCACGGCGGTGCGGAAACGGCGCCAGGCGGCGTCGTCAGCGGGGGCGACACTCGGGGAGGCCCCAGGATCGGCAACGGACGGGATCCCCAGAGCCGCTCGGTGGGATTCACGGGACCGGGCGGTGCGTACGCGTTCGGTCATGACCCACCCGCCCTGGGATCGTCCTGGGACGCCTGGTCCGCGCGCCCGCGCAAGTCTTCCAAGTACTCCTCCAGACGGGACTCGGTACCTCTCAGGAACCGGAGGACGGCCTCACGCCCGGGCTCATCCAAGGCGTCGAGCTCGTCCTCGACCATCCCGATTACCGGCACGACGTGCTCCCGGGTCCGCTCCCTGGACGAGGTCACCGCGCGCACAGTCATCCGGCGTCGATCCCCCTCCACGGGCTCCCGGACCACGTGACCCGCGCGCACCAGTCGGTCCACCACCGCGGTCGCGGAGGCCGTCGTGATGTGCAGCGCGTGAGCCAGTTCCGTGGGCCCCATGGAATGGACTATGAGCATGGCCATGGCCGCGTAATCGGTTCCCTTGAGCCCCAAGATGCGGCGGATCTCGTACGCGATCTCCGCGTTGAGCACGACCACCCGGCGCAGCGCACGCGACTGCGGGCTCACCGGCCCGTACCACGTTGCACTGCTCTCCATCGCGTTCCTCGCGTTGTGGGTAACTAGACAATCTAGTAAACATCATGCTGCACGTGCGGGGGACGTGTCCAACCATGTCACGCGGGTGGAAAACGTTGTCCGCACCTGCCTTGTCGCGGTCATCGGCCGAGAACGCCCTGTCCTCAGCGGGTGATGGACGCGCCCCGTAGTGTCACATCAGACTGCGCAGGGCCCGCAGGACCGCCCCGCCGTAACCACCGTCGAACCTGATCGCATGCACCAGCAGCGGCGGCAACTGGTACCACGGCACCCGGTCGTGCCAGCCGTCCGCGAGGGGGTAGACGTCGTCGTACGCCGCGAAGCATTCCCGCCCGAAACCGCCGAAGAGCTGCATCATGGCCAGGTCGTACTCGCGGTGTCCGTAGAACGAGGACGGATCGATGAGCCAGTTCGTCCCGTTGCGATCGACCACGCGGTTGCCTGCCCACAGGTCACCGTGCAGCAGGCTCGGGGGCTCGGGAGGGCCCGCGAGTTCGTCCGCTCGCGGCGCCACGCGCGCCAGCAGGTCCGACGCCGCGGGGTCCAGGTGTCCCGCGTCGATCGCCGCGCGCAGTAACGGCTCGATGCGGCGGTGCAACAGGAAGTCGGCCCAGTCGTCCGTGGGCGTGAGATCCACCGGGAACGAGCCGATGCGTTCCGGCAGCTCCGCCGAGAGCCACCCGACGTGCGGGGCTCGCGCGCGGTGGATGGCCGCGAGACCGGCCCCCATGCTGCGTTCCGTGGCACGGTCCTGCCGTCCGGGACCCTCGTCGATCCACTCAAGCACCAGGGCCTCATCGCCCACGTGATGCACCCTGGGCACCCGCACCTCGGCGGGGGCGACGGCGCGCAGCGCCTCGAGTCCCGCCGCCTCCAACGCCAACACGCCCGCCGGGGCACCCGGCATGGTCTTGGCGAACAGGGGCCCGTCCGGGGTCTCGAGCCAGTAGGCGTGGGCGGTGTCCCCGCCGCTCAGGGGACGGGCATCGCTCACACGCAGGTCCGCGACGATCTCACCGGGAAGCTCATCGATGGTGGCCATGCGTCTTGTCTACACCATGCCGCACAGCGCACCACCCCGCGCCCACCCGCTACCCCGAGCGCACCCCCCGCCCGACACCTAGCTCCGCCTCACCCCCCTCTGCTTTTACTGAGCTAAAGCAGTCTTGAGGCACCCCCAGGTGCTTTTACTCCACTAGGCATCACGTGCCGCGACACGGATCGCCGATCCCTGCAGGGTGAACACCCTCTGGCACAATAACGTCGTTGCAAATGCACCGACATGATGCCGGGTGCTTCCTCCGAGACCCGGGACCGCGATGCCTGCCGAGACCATTCACCATCCTGCCCGCCGCCGGTGGGCCGCCGGTCCGAGAAGTCGCTGGGCCGCCGGTCCGAGAAGTCGCTGGGCCGCCGGTCCGAGGGCCCGTGCGAGCGCCGTCGTCCTGGCGAGCTTGTTCGCCCTGACCGCGTGCGGCGGCGCCGCAGAGTCCGCGCCCACCCCGGACGACTCGGTGGCCACGGTGGAACGCGTGGTGGACGGGGACACCCTGGACGCCACGATCGCGGGGAAGTCCACGCGGGTGCGGCTGCTGAACATCAATACCCCGGAGGTCGCGCGGGACGGTCAGCCCGGCGAGTGCCTCGCGGACGAGGCCACGGCCAAGCTTGAGGACCTCCTGCCCAAGGGAACCACGATCCACCTGGACTACGACGTGGAACGCACGGACCGCTACGGCCGCACCCTCGCACGAGTGACCCGCGACGACGACGGGTTGAACGCCAACCAGGCACTCGTCAAGGCGGGCCTGGCAACGCCCATGACCGTGGGCGCCAACAGCACGTACCGGCGAGAGATGGACAGCGCGTACAACGTGGCCCAGGCCATGCAGGTCGGTTTCTTCGACCCGAAGCAGGACTGCGCGCCGCCGGGGGAATCCGCATCCCCCGGCACCACAACTTCGAGCACCGCGAGCCCGAGCGCGACGCCGAGTCCCACCCCGTCCTCCACACCCACTCCCACGCCGACGCTCGAGGCGCCTCCCGCGGTCGTGGAGGACGAGGTCGCCGTGGGCGATCCGGCACCCCAGCCCAATCCCGCTCCGCAACCAAGCTACAACTACGACCCCGCCCCCGCGCAGCCCGCGGCACCTCAGCTACCGGCCGCGCCCCGGGTACCTGCTGCCCCGCAGCTGCCGGCGGCACCCCACGTGCCCCCGGCTCCCGAGAGTGATGGCGGCTATCCCGGTTACACCGGCCCCCGGTGCTACGAACCGGGAGGCAAGGTCTGGCACCCGTGCTGAGTCGCTGATGACACGCCAAGGCGCGCTCAACCGGTCGGTTGATCGGGTGGGCGTCCCTGCTTTTCGCCGCGCTTTCGTCACGCGGGTGCACCGGCGAGCCGCCGGATGCACGGCGGCCCGAACTCAGGGTTCCTGCGTGGACGACGTCGCTCCCGGCAGGTCCCAGGGTTCGTGACGACCGGGGTTGGCGGTCGCGCTGCGCAAGGGGGACGGCGTCGTCGTCGAAGCGGGTGCCTGCGAGGACGCGAACCCGCCCGCGGCCGGCGCCGCGGCTATCGAGCGCGAGACCCAGTTCTCGGGTCCCAACTCGGGCATCTTCATGTCCTGCACGTCGTGGGGCAGGATGACCACGGCAGGGCCCAGGTGCCCCCGTGCGGTGCGGAACGCGGTGTCGATCACGGCCTGTGACTGCGGGGCGAGACGGCGGCCTGGACGTACACCGCGACGTCGTCGAGCACCCGTTCCAGGTCGCTCTCCTGCTGCGTGAACGTCCCGAACGAGGGCAGTCCCTGCTGCCCGATGATCGCCACGACCGGCTGATTGTCTATCTCGGCGTCGTAAAGCCCGTTGAGCATGTGGAACGCACCCGGGGAGGACGTCGCGACGCACACGCCCACTTCCCCGCTGAACTTGCCGTAAGCGGTGGCCATGAGGGAGCAGATCTGCTCGTGGGTCGGGCGGATGTACTCCAGACCCTCGCTCTCGCGTGCGGCACGGTCCAGGGCGCCGTCGAACTCGCCGATGCCGTTCCCGGGGAAGCCGAAAACCCGCTGGACCCCCCAGTGCTTGAGGCGCTGGATCAGGAAATCGCTGACGGTCGTCACCATGTCTGCTGTCCGTTCCGGGGCGGTTCGTGCGCCGCGGCACGGGCCGGGGCACGTTCCTCAGTCCACCCCCAATCCGCCCGCTTGGGAAGACGAGCGCGGCGGGAGGCCGGCGGTTCCGTCATCGTTCGTGGGCCTCGTCACGGGGCTGTGCTACGCTTACTCGTAACAAAGGATCATGAGTCCCGGTGCGAAGCTCTGGCTAGCCGGGCGGCAACCCTCCAGCTGTAGTGGGGTGCCCCAGATGAGGATCCGGCCGCCGCGCAACCGCGTGGTCGGCAAGTACGGCGCTCGGAGCTCGTCCTCCGGCGTCCTAAGGCCGGAGGATTTTTTATATGCCCGCACCCCTCGCAGCGTCAGAACCCGCGCCCGTGACTGGCCCGCCCACGGGGACGTCCTGGCTGGTCCGGCGCCCGCGCCGCTCCACGCTCGTCTCGTTCGAAGTGTTCCCGCCGCGGCCCACCGCGGACCCGGACACTGTGTGGCGCAACATCGACGCCATGGCCCAGGCCGGGCCGGATTTCTTCTCCGTCACCCACGGTCACGCCGGCCATCACGGCGTCTCCCGCGAGGCGCTGCGCCACCTGCGCCGCACGACCAAGACCCCGGTCATGGCGCACTTCACGTGCGGTGGCACGGACCGCGCGGGTCTCGAGCGCGCCGTGGACCAGTTGCTGGACGACGGCGTTCGTGACCTCCTCGCGCTGCGCGGCGACCCGCCCCTGGGTACCGGGGCATGGCGGACCCCCGCGGGTGGCCTGGGCCGGGCCTCCCAACTGGTGGAGCTGATCCGGGACGTCGAACGACGTCGCTTCGGCACCGGGTTCCGCCCGGGTCAGCGACCGCTGTCCGTGTCGGTGGCGTGCTACCCGTCCCCCGCGCGTGGCCGCGACTTCGAGGCGGATCTCGCGTCCCTGTGGGACAAGCAGGAGGCCGGCGCGGACTACGCGATCACGCAGGTGCTCTACGAACCCGAGGACTACGCCACGTTCCTGGAACGCGCGCGCTCGGAGGGCATCCACATCCCCGTGGTCGCCGGGCTCATGCCGCTGAGCAACCCTCAAAGGTTGCAGCGCATGACCGAGATCACCGGGGTCCGGGTCCCGGAACGCCTCACCCGGTTCCTGCGCGCCGACACTCCTGAGGAACTGCGCCACCGAGGGGTCGCGGCCACCCTGTCCCTGATCGACGACCTCATGGATCTGGGCTGCGCCGGTTTCCACCTGTACACGTTCAACCGCCCCGAGGCGGCGCTGACCATCCTGGAGCACCTGCGGGTCCGGGATGCCGCACGCGAATACCGAGGCCGCAGCCCCGCGGCCTGACCGCCGCACCAGCCCCGACCGACCCGTGAACCGATCGTGTTGGCTTCGACCGCCACATCCGGGCAGGCCGAAAACCGTTCGTAGCGGCACCACCCACGCTGACGTTCCCCTTACCCCGCCGCGCCGGAGCACACCCGTTGCCGCGGCTCATCACACCCCCTAACCGCCATACCCCACACCAGCTCCGAGGAGTTCCCATGAGCACCCAGCCCGTCCCGTTCCCCGCCGCCACGATCCTGGGCTACCCCCGCATCGGCCCCGACCGCGAGCTCAAGCGCGCACTCGAGTCCTATTGGAAGGACCCGCAACAGCACCCCGCCACCACGGTGCTGGACACCCTCGCCCGGTTGCGTGAGCGCACCGCCACGCGATTGTCCGAACTCGGCCTCACCGCGGATCACGCTGTGCCGTCCGAGGGGTTCGCGGTAGACCACGTCCTGGACACGTCCCTGGCGCTGGGCGCGGTTCCCGCGCGGTTCATCGCGGACGGCTACGAGCCCGCCGCCCCGGACACGCCCCGCGGGATCGAGCTGATCACGGCGTTGTCCCGCGGCACCGATCGGTTGGAGCCGCTCGAGATGACCAAGTGGTTCGACACCAACTACCACTACTACGTACCCGAGATCGGCCCGGACACCCCGTTGCGTGCGAACCCCGAGAGCCTCGTGTCCCGCTACCGGACCACCCTCGGGACCACCGGGATCACCACCCGCCCGGTCCTCGTGGGCCCCGTGAGCCTGCTCTTGCTCTCACGCCCCGAGACCACCGATGCCGTCGCGAGTCACCCCCTGCAGCGCCTCGACGACGTCGTGGCCGAATACGCCGCGATCCTGCGAGCCCTGGCCGAGGCCGGCGTCGAATGGGTGCAACTCGACGAGCCGGCCCTCGCCGCGGACGGGTGGAGTGTGGAACGCACCGAACTCGTGGCCGCCCTCGAGAGCGCCTACACCCAACTCTCGAACGAGCAACAGCGCCCCGCGATCCTCGTGACCGTGGGCTACGGCGATGCCGGCGAGGACGCCCAGCTCGCCCTGGCCCACACGAACGTCGACGCCCTGGCCATCGACCTCGACCGCGGGGACGTCCCCGGCAAGAAGGCACTCGAGGCATGGGGCGAACGCCCCGTCGTGGGCGGCGTCGTGGGCGGGCGCACCGTGTGGCGCACCGACCTCGCGCGCGCCGTCGAGACCCTGGACCGGCTGCGCGCCGCGGCCCGCGGGCCGGTGGCCGTGGGCACCGCGACGCCGCTGCTGCATGTCCCGCACGACGTCGCCCGCGAGACCGCGCTGGATCCGGACGTCACCAGCTGGGTCGCGTTCGCTGACCAGAAGGTGACCGAGGTGGTCGGGCTCGCGCGCGGCGTCGAGCACGGCTGGGATGCCATCCGGGACACCCTGGACGAGGACGCCACGATCCGCGCGGCCCGCGCCGAGCACCCGGCAACTCACAAGGCCGAGATCCGCGAGCGCACCGCCGCGGTGCAGGACGCGGACCGCCAGCGCGCGGACGCCGAACAGCGCCGCGCTGCCCAGCGCGAACGTCTGCGCTTGCCCGTGCTGCCCACCACGACCATCGGATCCTTCCCGCAGACGCCGCAGATCCGCAAGACCCGGGCGGACCACCGCGCGGGGCGGATCACGGAGGCCGAGTACACGGACGCGATCCGCGCGGAGATCGCCCACACGGTGCGCGTCCAGGAGGAACTGGGGCTCGACGTCCTGGTGCACGGCGAACCCGAGCGCAACGACATGGTGCAGTACTTCGCGGAGGGGCTGGACGGTTTCGTGACCACGCAGCACGGCTGGGTGCAGTCCTATGGATCGCGCTGCACGCGCCCGTCGATCCTGTTCGGGGACGTCTCGCGCCCCGCGCCGATCACGGTGGACTGGACCTCGTACGCGGCGTCCCTGACCGAGCGCCCCGTCAAGGGCATGTTGACCGGGCCGGTCACGATCCTCGCGTGGTCCTTCGTGCGCGACGACGCTCCGGCCGCCGAGGTCGCCGACCAGGTCGCACTCGCCCTGCGGGACGAGATCGCGGATCTCGAACGCGCGGGAACGCCCGTGATCCAGGTGGACGAGCCCGCGCTGCGCGAGCTGCTGCCGCTGCGGGCGGCCGAGCGCCCGGCGTACCTCGAGTGGTCCGTGGGGGCGTTCCGCCTGGCCACGGGCGGGGCGGCCACGGACACCCAGATCCACACCCACCTGTGCTATTCGGAGTTCGAGACCGTCCTGGACGCGATCGACGCCCTGGACGCGGACGTCACCACGCTCGAGGCGTCCCGCTCCGGTTCGGGCATCGTGACCGGGCTCGCGGCATCCGACTTCCCTCGGGACGTGGGTCCCGGCGTGTGGGACATCCACTCGCCCCGGGTCCCCACGTTCGAGGAGGTCGCGGGGCGCATCCGCCACGCGGCGCACGAGATCGGCGCCGAGCGCGTGTGGGTTAACCCCGACTGCGGGTTGAAGACCCGCGGCTGGCCCGAGACCGAGGCCGCACTGGACCGGCTGGTCGCCGCGGCGGTCACCGTGCGCGCGGAACTCTCCGCCGACGACGCCGCTCGGACGGCCGGCGCGCCCGCAGGTGCACCGGCGAACGTGGACCCGAACGACGCGACGACCGTGTCCGGGAGCGTCACTGTCGCCGCGTCCTCGACCCCTGCCGCGGATACTCCGGCGCAGCGCTGATTCCCGTAGGAAACGTCCACCCGGTGGCCGCCGCCGCGCGGCGCCCGGGTGGACCGAGGAAGGAAGAAGACCATGACCGCAGCCACCCCCGCTCCGCTGGGCACACCCATCGTCCGGCCCATCCACCACAGTGCCGCGTACGCGTTCAAGACCCTGGCCGACGCCCGCGAGGTCTTCGCCCAGCGCGCGAGCGGTTTCACCTACGCCCGCACGGGTAATCCGAACGTCGCGGCGCTCGAGGCCGAGGTCGCGCGGCTGGAGGGAGGGGAATGCGCGGTCGCGACGTCGTCGGGACAAGCCGCGGTGAGCCTCGCTTTGCTCACGTTGACCGGGCCCGCGAAGGACGCGCACGTCGTCGTCTCCTCGCGGATCTACGGCGGGACGGTGGACCTGCTCACGGACACCCTCGCGGACACGGGCCTGGAGGTCACGTTCGCGGATCCCCGCGAACCGCAGCAGTGGGAGGATGCCCTGCGCCCCGGCACGCGCGTGTTCTTCCTCGAATCCGTGGCCAATCCGCTCACGGAACTGCCCGAACTCGAGGCGATCGCGGAGATCGCGCACCGCAACGGTGTGGTCGTGATCGTGGACAACACCGTGGCCACGCCGCACCTCTACACTCCCGGGCGCCACGGTGCGGACCTCGTGGTGCACTCGGCCACCAAGTACCTCTCGGGACACGGCGGGCCCCTGGGCGGTGTGCTCGTGGACACCGGGTCCTTCGACCCCACCGAGGACCCCGAACGGTGGCCGTGGCTGACCCGCAAGCACCACCGCTGGGGGGACCGTTCCCCCGTGGAGGTCTTCGGTGCCCGGCGTGCGCTGCTGGGTGTGGCCCGGTGCAAGTACCTCAACGACCTGGGCCCGTGCATGGGCGCGACCACGGCCCACGAGATCCTGCAGGGCATCACGACCCTGGGTGTGCGCGTGGAACGCCAGTCCGCCACGGCGGAGCGACTCGCCCTCACCCTGGCCGAGCATCCCGCGGTGGAGCGTGTCCACCACCCCCGCTTCGGGGATCCGCGACAGCAACAGCTGCGGGAGACCGGAGGCTACCGCGGGGTGGGCGGCGTGTTCTCGATCGACCTCAAGGGAACCCCGGAACAGGTCGAGCATGCCGTGAACTCGCTGCGTCTGATCAAACTCGCGGCCAACATCGGTGACGTCCGTACCCTCGTGGCGCACCCCGCGAGCATGACCCACTGCCGCCTCACGCCCGAGCAGTTCCGCGCGAGCGGGATCACCGAGCGGACCCTGCGCGTGAGCGTGGGGCTCGAGGACGAAGCCGATCTCACGGCCGATCTCTTCCAAGCCCTGTCGGTCATCGCCCCGGCGCACGCACCGCAGCCCCGCTCGGCGTCGACCACCGCGGCCCACTGAGCTGCCCGCACCCCCCGAAGGAGACCACCCCATGATCCGCACCGACACCCGCCTGCCCGGACTCGCCACGCGCGCCATCCACGACGGCCAACAGCCCGACCCGACCACCGGCGCCGTGGTCCCGCCCATTTACCAGACCTCCACGTTCGTCCAGGACGGCGTGAACCAGTTCCGCACCGGGGGCCACGAATACAGCCGCGGTTCCAATCCCACACGCAACGGTTTCGAGGAACAGCTCGCCTCCCTCGAGCAGGGCACCCGGGCCTTCGCGTTCGCCTCCGGCATGGCCGCGGAGGACGCCTTGTTGCGCGCGGTCCTTGCCCCGGGGGATCACATCGTGCTCGCCTCGGACGTCTACGGCGGCACGTTCCGCCTCGTGGACCAGGTGCTGTCCAAGTGGGGTATCGAGCACGGCTTCGTGCCGTCCGCCTCCGCGTCCGACGCCGCGGAGACCGTCCTCCCCGGACGCACCAAGGTCCTGTGGCTCGAGACGCCGTCCAACCCGTTGTTGCGCGTCGCGGACATCGCCGCGTGGGCGCAGGTGGCCGACGACGCCGACGCCCTCCTCGTCGTGGACAACACCTTCGCGTCCTCCGCCCTGCAGAACCCGCTCGTGCTCGGCGCCCACGTGGTCGTGCATTCCACGACCAAGTACATCGGCGGGCACTCGGACGTGCTCGGCGGTGCCGTGGTCGTGGGTGACACCGAGTGGCGGGGTCAGCCGCTGTCCGAGCTCATCGGGTTCCAGCAGTTCGCCGGGGGCGCGGTGGCCGGCCCGTTCGACTCGTTCCTCGCGGCCCGGGGGTTGAAGACCCTCCCGCTGCGCATGGAACGGCACTGCTCGAATGCGCTGGAGGTGGCCCGCTTCCTGCGCTCACGCTCCGACGTCCTGGAGGTCAACTACCCCGGTCTCGAGGAACACCCGCAGCACGAGCTGGCTGCACAAACCCTCACCGGCGGATTCGGCGGCATCATCTCGTTCCGGCCCGCCGGGGGCATCGAGGCGGCTCACGCGTTCGTGCGCGAAACCGAGCTCTACAACCTCTCGGTGAGCCTGGGGGGTGTAGAGTCCCTCACGTGCGTGCCCCACAGCATGACCCACGGTTCCCGCGTGGGCACCCCGTACGAGGTTCCCGAGGATCTGGTGCGCCTGTCCGTGGGGATCGAGGACATCGAGGATCACCTGGCGGACCTGGACCGGGCGCTCGGCGCAGCCAGGTGAACCGGTCCTGACCCGGAAGAGGGACGCGTCGACCCGGACCCGGGACAGGGGACCGTCGATCTTGGCCCGGGACAGGGGACCGTCGATCTTGGCCCGGGACAGGGGACCGTCGATCTTGGCCCGGGCAGGTGGCCCCCGAGAATGCAGCCGTCGGCCACCTGCCCGGTGCAACTGACCGGAACGACCTGCGCGGGCCGCCCCAGAGGCAGACGCGCGGGATCCTCGGAGTCAGTCCCCGCGCAGCCCCGCGATACTCAGCTTTTTCATCTCCAGCATGCGTTACCCGCGTTGATGAGGACCACGTGGTAGTCCCCGATCCGCAGATCCGCGGTGAGCAGTTCGCCGGCGAACGTCTGCTGGAAATCGGGCACCCCCTCCGACGGATACCGGGACGAACCGGCGAGCATGCAGTCCGGCAGGGCGTTCCGGTAGAACGCGACTGCTTCCTCCGCGGTGCCCTGGCACCACACGTGCGGGATGATCTTTTCTGCATGGGATCCCACCTCGGGGTCGGTGATCGGTGCGGGGTCGCTCCGGGCGGGGGAGCGCGAAGCGTCACTTACCCCGCAGGATGCGGTGCCAGTAGATCCAAGGAAGGCCCCAGCGGTCGAAGAGGAACGTGGACCTGCGTTCCTTCCGCGGGTCGAACACCTTGCTGCTGGGCTTGGGGGTGCCGTCCGCGGTGAACTCCGCCAGCACCAGCGTGCGGCGGGAGACGGTGAACGGACTCACGGTGTACCCGGAGTACCGGGCAGTGGCGGGCTGCCCGCGCATCGCGGACAGGACGTTCTGCGCGACGACCGGTGTCTGCTTCCGCAGCGCACCACCGGAACTGGAGCCCGGGGTGGCCGCGATGTCCCCGAGTGCCCAGACGTTCTCGTACTGACGATGACGCAGCGTCCCGGGATCCACGTCCACGAACCCGCGCGCTCCCTCGGTGGAAAGGCCGCAATCCACCACCCAGTCCGGGGCGATGTGCGGGGGCGTGAGGTGCAGGAAGTCGTACGAGATGTCCTCCGTGGCACCGTCGGATTCGATCGTGATCGCGCTCGTCCTCAAGTCCACCGACCGGACACGGGTACGCGTGCGTAGCTCGATCCCGTAATCGTCGACCGCCCGTTGTAGTTCATCGTCCACGACGGGGACGCCGAAGATCGTGTCTTCCGGGACGGTGAGGACCACCCGCATGTCGTCCAGGAAACCGCGGCTGCGCCACAGATCGCATGCCATGTAGAGAATCTTCTGGGCGGCCCCCGCACACGGGCACGTGGTGTCGGGCATCGTGAACACAGCGGTCCCCGAGGTGGCGCCGTCCACGAGTCGCCACGTCTTCGGGGCGAGATCGAACAGATAGTTAGTGGACGCGTTCTCGGACAGGACGGCCTCAGCCGATCCCGGGATGAAGTCCCAGTCGGGACGCGAGCCGGCGGCGAGCACGAGCTGGTCGTAGCCGATCGTCGCGCCGCTGCCCAGGGTCACCGTGGAGAGTTCGGGATGGACCCGTGTCACGACGTCGCGCACCCAGGTGGATCCCTCCGGCATGACTTTGCTTTGCTCCCGCCGTGCATCGCCCAGGGTCGCCAGGCCGGCTCCCACGTAGGACAAGAGCGGGCGGTAGAAATGCTCCGAGCGGGGCTCAACGATCACGACGTCGCTCTCGCCCTTGCGATTCAGGCGCGAGGCCAGGGCGATCCCGCCATTGCCACCGCCCACCACGACGACGCGCGCTCGGTTCGGAGGCTTCACAGCTGCTTCAACGACCATAGCCCCAGACACTACAGCGTTCCGGTGTGTTAAATGGTGGGAGGCCGCGCCCCTAAGGGGGTGCGGCCTCGACCACTTCTTTCTTTCATGTTAATCCCGGCGG
>NZ_LZMM01000025.1:0-2682 GCF_001665945.1 Kocuria sp. ICS0012
TGGGCCGCCCCCTTCATTCGGTCCGGTCGCTGTACGAGTCGTCGGTTTCCGATTGATGGGTGCATTGCCGAGCGTAGTCGACGGGTGCGAGGTAGCCGAGCGATGAATGCCGGCGGTCGTGGTTGTATTCGGTCTTCCAGTCGCCGATCACGACCTGGGCGTGGAGCAGCGAGTAGAAGCTGTTGATGTTCAGGCACTCGTCGCGGAGCCTGCTCTCGGCATCCTCGCCTTCACTTCGGCGAGGTCACCCGTGGCCAGGCCTCTCGCCCTCGCTGCGCCACCGGCGACATCCTCCGCTTCGCGAGGTCACCATGGACGAGCCCCTCGCTGGGCGACGCGTGCGTCCCGTCATGGCCTGAGACCTCACATCACCGACGGGGCCCTGCCGAGAGACGATCCTCACGGCAGGGCCCCGTCACGGTGCTTGGGCGCGAGCGGCCGGGTGCGCCTCGGGGGTCAGGCGTCGTCCCGCCCGGCGGCGCGGTGGACGAACTCGATGAGGGAGTTCTCCATCTCGGCGCGGGTCTCGGGCTCGTTGTGAACCTCGTGGCGGACGTCGGGGTAGATGTGGAGTTCGACGTCGTGGCCCTTCTCCTCCAGGCGCCGGGCGACCTCGCGCGCACCCTCGCCGTAGTTGGTCACCGGGTCCTCCGCGCCCGCGAAGATCGCGACGGGAACCTGCGGAAGGCGGTCGAAGAAGTCGTCGCCGTTGGCCTGGTCGTACACGTCGACGAAGCCCTGCAGGAACCGGTTGCTCAAGGGGGCGCCGAAGTTGTTGAAGGGGTCGCGGCCGTGATCACGGACGACGTCCGCGTTGCGCGCCACCCAGTCCGTCGGGCCGAAGTCCGGGCCGAGGCGGTCGTAGAAGCCGTCGAACAGCTGGCCCACCAACGCATCCGCAGCGGGGGCGGAACCGTCGGCCGCCACGGCAGCCTTCAGGGCCTCGCGATCCAGCGTCGACTCGACACCGCGCATGCCCACGGCGATACCGCCCAGCGCGAGCCCGTCGACCTCGACACCCGGCTGCAGCACCAGCGCCCGCGCGATCATCGACCCCAGGCTGTGGCCGAACACCACGTACGGCAGGTCGGGGAACAGCTCCTTGGCCTTCCGGTACAGCGTCACCTCGTCCTGCACGATGACCGTCGCCGACTCGTCACCGGCGTCACCCCACGTCCCCGACTGCATCGCCGTCCGACCGTGACCCGCGTGATCGTCCGCGACCACGACGAACCCCGCATCCACCAGCGCGGCCGTCATGTGCAGGTACCGGCGGGAGTGCTCGCCGAGACCGTGGATGAGCTGGACCACCGCCACCGGCGTGACCGCCGGTTCGTACACCCAGGCCTGGATGGTGTCGGTGCCGTTGTGCGACGTGAACTCGAGTTCGCGCAGAGCCATGCTGACCTCCTCGTCATGCCCCTCGGGCGGGGAGCTCGACGGTATGACCCTACCGTACCTGCCGACAACGGGATGTCCGGCCCCCGACCTCCGTCGCCCACTCGCGGAACTCCCTGTCGCGGGCGCTGAGAGCGGCAGGTACGCGCCCAGCCCGTCCCGAGAGCCGCGTGACCGGGTCCGGACCCGGCGGCCCGGCAGGGTCACCCCCGGTGGGGGGGCCGCGTCCCGCCCGGATCATGCCTGCCGGCCCGCCCCGTGGCACTTCGGACGCTCTGTGCCGGCGCCGGGCGTGCCCGTCCACGCCCGGACGGCCCGCAGAACGTGGACCAGGCCTCGGCATCGCGGCTAAGGAAGGTGAGGCCGGGGTCGATCAGACAGGCGACACGGGACATCACATGGAGAAACGGCGTCCCCGCTCCGGTGCTGCGTGTACCCGACGACGGCCCCCCGGCCGACGAGCCCGGCGCCGACGACCTCGGTCCCAGCGATCACGCCGCGGCCCACGTCGCCCGCGACTACGGTGCCCGCGCCGACGACGCGCCCCACGACCACGCCCACCACGCGCCCGACGACCCGTCCGAGCGTCCCCGCAGTGAAGGCGGTGCAGCGCACCTTCCAGGTGGACCGGTACATGCCCAAGACCGCGGCTCAGGCCCGGGTCGTGGCGCGCCTCGACGACGACGGCGTGCTGCGTTACCGCGAGGACCGCGCCCTCTGGGGCGCGAACAACTGGCAGTTCGTGACGGTGCGGGTGCCCGCCGACGCGAGCAAGGCGCAGGTCATGGCCGTGATCAACGCCAAGACGTCCTCGCGTGTGGGTGACGTGCACACCGGTTCGCGCCTGCGTTCCATCACGCGTGGTCGCTCGGTGACGATCGCGTGGGAGCTCGGCAAGGGCGCCCGCCCCACCTCCGCCTGGGGTGCGAACAAGTCCGTCAACCAGATGTTCTTCGCCCGCTCCTGAGCGACCACAGGTGGGCGTGGCCATCACCACCACGCCCACCTGTGGCGGGCCTGCATCGCCGAGCCCGGCCGAGCGACGCGTCACCCTTGCGAGGGTGGCGCCGTCGCCGCATGTCGGCTCCGCCCCTCGGGGGTGAGTCCGGGACCGGCGCCCTCATGGGTCGAATCACTCGGCCCGGCCATCGAATTCGGCGGCAGCCTCTCGGTGATCCTGGGACCCGCGCGGTGTTGCGGGGCGGCCTGGCACCTCTTCTCCGCGTCGTGCAGCAGCGTCCCTTCACGTGAGAACACTGTGAACGTTCCCCGAGATGCCGGGGG